>RFHE01000187.1 GCA_003696445.1 Calditrichota bacterium
CAGTGCCAATGAGGACGGCCGGCTGGTGTGGATCTGGGAAAATCATCAGCATCAGCTCCGCGGCCGTTCCTACGACCCCGATGAGGAAGCCTTTACAGATCTGGTCATTCCCCCGCAATGGGGAGACACCCGCCTGAGCGCGCTCACCCTCAGCAGTAGGGGTGAGGAACTGGTGCTGGGCTTTCTCTCCGGGGAAATTTACTGGTACGATCTTTCTGACCCGGAAACGCCCACCCTGGTAGATCACGTTCGGGCCGCCACCGTGCCCATCAGCGCCTTACGTTTCCTCCTGGGCGACGAAGCAATTGCCCTCGGCACCACCGATGGGGACGTGTCGGTGTGGTTTCCGGTCAAATCCCCCCTGAACATTGAAAAATTAACCCTGATTCACCGTTTCAAACCGCACCCGGCCGCGGTAACTCAGATCTACCCTTCCTCCCGAAACCGGCTGTTTCTGACCATCGATGCCCACGGGGGAGCCCATCTGAACTATTCCACCACCAGCCGGACGCAGCTGGTCTTTAAACCGGCAGAGCATCCCATTCAGGCAGCCGACATTGCGCCCAAATCCGACGGCATTCTGGTGGTGGATGCCCTGGGCACAGTAGGCCTGTTCAAATTAGACGATCCACACCCCGAGGCCACGCTGAAAACCCTGTTCGGCAAGGTGTGGTACGAGGGCTATCCTCGGCCGGCGTTTGTCTGGCAGTCCACGGGCGGCTCCGACGAATTCGAACCCAAGTTCAGCCTGATTCCGTTGATTTTCGGCACCTTTAAAGGCACCCTTTACGCCATGCTGTTTTCGGTACCGATTGCGGTGCTGGCGGCCATCTACGTGTCTCAGTTTGCCCCGTTCTGGTTGGCCCGCCTGGTTAAACCGGTGGTGGAGATCATGGCTGCACTGCCCAGCGTAGTGGTGGGCTTCCTGGCCGGCCTGTACTTCGCACCCCTGTTCGATAAACACCTGATGACCGTGTTTTTAATTTTCTTTCTCCTCCCGCCGGTTTTCGGCCTGGGTGTCCTGCTGTGGCGAGCCATTCCCGAACGCCACCGCGCCCGGGTACCGGTTGGCTGGGAGCTGTGGGTGGTGGTGCCCATCTTTCTGGCCACCCTGGTGATTTCCATTGCCCTCTCCCATCCTCTGGAGCTGGCCTTTTTTGGCGGCGACATGCGCCAGTGGCTAACCAACAGCCTGGGAATGGTTTACGACACGCGCAATAGCATTGTGGTGGGTTTCGCGCTCGGCTTTGCCGTCATTCCCATTATCTTTACTGTGGCCGAGGACAGCCTGAGCAACGTGCCAGATACCCTGACTTCCGCTGCGCTGGCCCTGGGTGCCTCGCGATGGCAGACGGTGCGCCGGGTGATCATTCCTGCCGCCGCTGGAGGCATTTTCGCCGCCATTATGCTCGGGTTTGGCAGGGCCATTGGCGAAACGATGATTGTGTTAATGGCCACCGGCAATACCCCCATCCTGGATCTCAGTCCTTTCAATGGATTCCGGGCCATGAGTGCCTGCATTGCTGTGGAAATTCCGGAAGCCCCGGTGGGCGGTACCCTTTACCGGGTGCTCTTCTTAACCGGTTTACTTTTGTTCGTTTTCACATTCGTCATTAATTCGCTGTCGGCACTGGTAGGCGACCGGCTTCGCAAAAAGTACGCGCGATTTTAACCGGGGGAGAATTTGCTTCGATGAAAAACCTGCAGCACAAATTAAAGCATCATGGAAGGATCACCTATTTCAAGCAGAAAGGTGATCCCTACATTTTTGCCACCGGCCTTGGACTGGTTGTCGCTCTGGCCATGGTGGTGGCCATGGTGGCGATCATTTTAACCAAAGGCCTGGGATTTTTCTGGCCCAGACAACTCACCCAGGTCACTCTAAAATCCGGAGATACCTACCTGGGTGAGATCTGGGAACGGGATTCCCGCTTTGAGAGAACCGGCACCGGCCAGGAAGTTAAAATCAAGGAAATCCAGCTCAAAATTGGCAACCGGGATCTCTACGGGCAGGATTTCAAATGGATTGACCTTCCGGACGTGGAAAGACGCCAGCAGCCGCCTCTGGCCACCGTTATCGAGCGCCTGGAATACGGCAATTTTTACGGGTTCATTCGAGCCGTCCACCTGGAGCAAACCGTTGTGGATAGCCCCCAGGCCGCTCTGTTGCAGGCGGTTCGGAAAGGGATGGCGGAATCCCGGCGGATTGAGGCGCGGATTAAAACCCTGGAACATCGCTTACACGATCTCACCGAACCGCTTTCCGTCCTGGATCAGAAAATCGCCCAGCTCGAGGCCTCGGGCCAAAAAGACGCGCCGGCCGTGGCGCGACAGCTGGCACACCTCCAGCAGCAGGCGGACAGTCTGGAAGCGGCCATCGGCGAGCGTTACGATCGGCTGGAGCAACAACTGGGCAGCCTGTACCAGGCCCGCGACGCACACTACCTGACCATGGAAACCGCCGACGGACAACAAAAAGACATTCCCCTCTACCAGATTGTGCGCATTTTTCAGCCCAACCGGATGACCACTGTGCAGAAAGTTCAGCACTATCTGGCCAAGCTGTGGGAATTTGTTTCGGCAAACCCGCGCGAGTCCAACACCGAAGGAGGCGTCTTTCCGGCCATTTTTGGCACCGTGATGATGGTATTGCTCATGTCCATTGCGGTGGTTCCTTTCGGTGTACTGGCTGCCATCTACCTTAATGAGTACGCCCGGCAGGGCAGGATCATCCGCCTGATCCGCCTTTCGGTGAACAATCTGGCCGGGGTTCCTTCCATTGTTTACGGCATGTTCGGGTTGGGTTTCTTTGTTTACCTGGTCGGTGGCAGCATCGATCACTTGTTTTTCAGCAATCGCCTGCCCGAACCGACCTTCGGCACCGGGGGCATCCTGTGGGCCTCGCTCACCCTGGCCCTGCTCACCCTGCCGGTGGTGGTGGTAGCTACCGAGGAGGGCCTGCTGGCTGTGCCCCGGGCCAACAAAGAAGGCGCTCTGGCTCTGGGAGCCACCCGCTGGCAAATGATTCGCAAAATCGCCATCCCCAATGCTATGCCCGGAATCCTTACCGGGCTCATCCTGGCCATCAGTCGTGGCGCAGGCGAGGTGGCCCCACTCATGATTACCGGCGTGGTGAAACTGGCCCCCTCGCTCCCGCTGGACACCACCTTCCCTTTCCTCCACCTGGACCGGAAGTTCATGCACCTGGGCTTCCACATTTACGATGTAGGCTTTCAATCCCCTAACGTGGAGGCAGCCAAACCGATGGTTTACCTGACGGCCTTGCTCTTAATCGCCATCGTCGTCTGCCTGAATCTACTGGCCATTTACCTGCGCAATCGCTTGCGCAAAAAATACAGGTCGAGCGCGTTTTAAGCTCCAGTCAAGGAAAAACAGAGGAATGACGAGTATGGAGACAACACTGACCAGCCCAAAGACAGAACAAATCAGCCGCTTAACAGACGAAACCATCGTCATCGAAACGAAGGCGCTGAATTTCTATTACTCGCCGGAAACGCACGCCCTGAAGAACATCGATCTGCAGATCCCGGAAAAGAAAGTGACCGCCTTTATCGGGCCCTCCGGGTGTGGAAAATCCACCCTGCTGCGCTGTTTCAATCGCATGAACGATTTAATCCCCGGGGCTTACCTGACCGGGAAGGTCCTAATTGAGGGCGAGGACATCTACGCGCCCAACGTCCGCCTGGAACCGCTGCGCAAAAAGGTGGGCATGGTGTTTCAAAAATCCAATCCGTTTCCCATGTCCATCTGGGAGAATGTCGCCTTCGGTCCCAGGGTAAATGGCATCACCGACAAAAGAGAACTGGATGAGATTGTGGAGGTTGCCCTGAAGAAGGCCGATCTGTGGCGGGAAGTGAAAGACCGGCTTCAGCAATCGGCGCTGGATCTTTCCGGCGGGCAGCAACAGCGCCTGTGCATTGCCCGCACCCTGGCCAACATGCCAGACATCATTTTAATGGACGAGCCGGCTTCCGCCCTGGATCCTATCTCCACCGGCAAAATTGAAGAAACCATCGATGAACTGAAAAAGGACTTTACCATCGTTATTGTTACTCACAACATGCAGCAGGCGGCGCGGGTCTCCGATTACACCGCCTTCATGATGATGGGGGAACTGGTTGAATTCGGCGCAACCCGAACCATTTTCACCAATCCCCGGGAAAAGTTAACCGAAGACTACATTACCGGCAGATTTGGTTGATCCGCTGCCCGGACCAAGCATTGCAAGGAGAGGCGCTCATGAAAGAAAAAATGCAGCAATTGCTGGAAAACATCAAAAAGGATCTGATTTTTCTGGCCAATCAGGTGGAACACTCCCTGCGGCTGGCCATGAAGGCCCTGGAACGCCAGGACGTTGCTCTGGCCGAACAGGTAAAGGCCATGGATCAGGACATCGACCGCCTGGAGGTAAAAATCGAGGATCAGATTTTGACCCTGCTGGCTCTGCAGCAGCCGGTGGCGGTGGATTTGCGATTTATCATCGCCGCGCTGAAGATGAACAACGATCTGGAACGGATCGGCGACCATGCGGTGAACATCGCTCAAACCGCCATTCAATTTGCCGGCGACACCTACCTGAAGCCGCTGGAAGACCTGCCCAGAATGAATCAGATTGCCGCCCAGATGGTTCACGACGCGGTCAGTGCCTTTATTCATCTGGATAGCGACACGGCCAGAGAGATCTGCCAGCGGGATTCCGAAGTGGACGAACTTTACGACAAAGTACTGGGCCACATTATCCAGGTTGTCCGGGACAAACCGGACAAGCTGGAGCAGGCCTTCGCCCTGGCCCGGGTGGCGCGGGACCTGGAACGGGTAGCCGATCTGGCCACCAATCTTTCCGAGGACGTGGTGTTCATGAAAGAAGCCAAAATCATCCGCCACCATCTGGAGGGGTAACCCCTCCGCCCTCACGAGGCAAGGTCTTCCTGAATCTTCGGCAACGGGGCGGGGTCCTCATCCGGCAAAGCGGCCAGATTTCACAAACATTCCAAAACCATCATTTTGCGGTTGCCGGCCAAGTACACCTGGCAAAAGGTCCAAAAGCCCTTTTGACCTTTCTTACCCGAGCAACAATCAAGTTCAACAACTGTTCCAAGCCGAGGCTCAACCGCTTTTCAGTTTTACCATCAGTTGCAGTACATCCTGCCGGAAAGGCAAGGCCGTTACCACGAACGGCCCATTGGGGAGCCCCCTCATTGCGCCGCTACAAACAGCGGTGGGCGGAAAAATCAAGTGGGTAGGATTCCACTGATTGTGCATTCAGCTCCTCCCCGGCCCAATCTGTTTTAACGGGGGGTTCGGGAGAAAGGAAAACAGTGGCCTCAGGTGCAGGTTTTGGGACAGGCAGCCTCTGTAAATAAAAACACGTTTTTCAGATTGAACCGCCAATCCGTGCGAGAAGCAATTAAACCATTGGCCTTAAAAAAATGAATTTTTAGTCCATATAAAAGCCTGATACGTTAAATTCGGATTCCTCACAACCTTGTGCAATGTGACAATACCCATGTGGTTTATTGTAAGCAATTGTGCTTAACCGCTTCTGTTTTTCATGAACTTCCAGAGGAAAACCGGAAATGGACACCACAATCTTGCTTTTATTTGGACTTTTGCTAATCGTCGGTCTTTCTTTTGGCCGGTTGTTCGAGCGAATAGGCATTCCACAGGTTGTTGGTTACATTGTGTTTGGCGTGCTGGTGGGTGATTCCGTCCTGGGACTGTTAAGTGAAAAAATGCTTGACAAACTTGCCCCCCTTACCTACCTGGCCCTGGCCTTTATCGGATTCATGGTGGGAGGAGAACTCAAAAAATCCATTTTCAAAAAATACGGCCAGCAATTTTTTGTCATTCTTCTCTCCGAAGGTCTATTGGCCATGGCCATGGTCACCGTACTGGTTTTTCTATGGACCCAAAATCTCTCCCTGGCGCTGCTTTTAGGGGCGTTGTGTTCTGCCACCGCACCCGCCGCTACCGTGGACGTACTCTGGGAGTACCGGTCACGAGGACCATTAACCACAACCATTCTGGCCATTGTGGCTTTAGATGACGGACTAGCGCTGATCCTCTACGGGTTTGCTTACGCCTTTGCCGGCGTCCTAGTCACCGGTGGCCCTTTGAGCATTCAAGTGATGCTGGTGAAGCCCCTCACCGAAATTCTAGGCTCGTTACTTATCGGAGGATTTCTGGGTTTCCTACTGAACTTTGCCCTGCCCGGGCTTAAACTTAAGGATGATCGCCTGGTGGTACTTGTGGGATCGGTCATGCTGGCCAGCGGGATAGCCGTGCTGTTAAACCTCTCACTAATCCTGACTAACATGGCCACTGGATTGGTTTTAACCAATATTCATCCGGACCGAAATGAACCAAATTTTGATCTTGTCAAAGCCTTTGTTCCCCCCATTTACATTTTATTTTTTATTTTTGTGGGTGCCCGCATGCAATTGGCCTTGCTTCCTAAAATGGGTGTTATCGGCCTGCTGTACGTCCTGGGCAGAACGGCCGGCAAGTGGATTGGCGCTTACTGGGGCGCGCGTCTTTCACACGCCCCTGTGACCGTACAGAAATACCTGGGCTTTGCCCTGTTTTCACAAGCCGGCGTGGCCATTGGCCTGGCGCTGGACATTTACCAGCACTTCAGTCAATTTGGCCCCAAGGGCACCCTAATCGGTCATACCATCATCAACATTATTGCGGCCACTACGCTGCTGGTGCAAATCATTGGGCCGCCCTCGGTAAAATATGCCATTCAGAAAGCCGGGGAAATCCCCGGACCGGAATCTACAGAACACAACGGTAAGGAGTAACCGCCATGAAAAAACAAACCGTATCCGAATTCAAACCCTACGAGAAAGCACTCATCATAGAAGAAAATACCAGCATCCAGAAGATGGTCACTCTGGCTCTCAAACATCCCCGAAATAGAAATTTGTGTGTTGTCAACCACAAGCGCGAATTGCTGGGTCTGATTCACCGAAAACGTCTTTTTCGTGCTGTCTTCTCTCACCACGTGCCACCAACCTCAAGCATTCATGAACTTTTTACCCTGCTTACCTCCGAAATCGCGGGGGATATTCTCATTCGCAACGTGATTACCACTCATCCAACTCAAAAGATTGACGATGTCATTAAGATATTCATTGAGCACGATCTTTTTGAAATGCCGGTGATCAACGAAGAGAAAAAGGTTCTAGGATTGCTTTCCATAGACATGATTCTGAAAGAATGGCTTTCTGAAATGGACCGTTGAAAAATACCTAAACACATCCGAAGGCATTTGCTTCTGCGTCGCGTGCCGATGGTCTCAATCCTGAACACCGCCTTTCACATTCACGAGCTGTTCGGCACCAGCCGCCCAAATACAACAACCCTTTTGAGCAGAAACACCCATTGTGTTTTCGAACCTCCGCTCCACGATCAACAACTAACTTCCCAAACGCCATTGACCCGAGCGGCTGTCCAAAAAGTAAAACAAGGCGAATATATTTGCGAATATTTGCATATCGTCATTTTTATTAAGGGCGTACTTACATTGGCTGTTTTTCAACGAAACTCGACAATTTAGGCAAAACCAAAAACCTTGTATCCCTTTATTTGTAAGGAACACACCCCCTTCGCCCCTCTCTTGCTGTAGAGCGGGTCCAGGATGATTTGACTTAAGTCCCATGCAAGTGAAACAGTTGTTTGCATAAATTTACAGTCTTCCATTCTTTTTAGACAGCCCCGACGAGGATGAAGCTTAACCTGCGCTTTTGCCCGGCAGCCACCTCGTGATCCGTCCGAAATTTTTTTCGCGTTCCCCTCTTGAATTTTTCATCGCCATTTATTTAATTAGGGATGCCAACCATGAATGAGGACAGCGAGGATGAACCTCTGTCCCAAAGACAACCCAGGCTCAAGCCTTACACTACCCTTCCTGGAAGAAGAACAGATCGTTCTGAATCCCGTTCAACCTTTCCCGACCAACAGCAGGTGCGTATCCATGGAGGACGTGCTCCCGGTGTAGGGAACCGGTCTATGTTGCGTGCTGGCATGTGAGTGGGAGCGCGTCAGCAAGTTTGCTTTTAAGCGTTCACTAAAATTCGTGGAGGAGGCCATGCCTGTTCAGCAGATTGCTTTTCTGGTGTGGCTGTTATTTGCAATAATCATCGCCGCGGTGTTCGGGATCATCGGATGGCGATCCAGGCAAAAGGTGGATGTCTCGCCGGCGCGGGTCAATCGATTCCGGATTCTCCTGTTGGTTATTCTGCTGGTGCTTTCGGTCATCTTCTGGGCCTACACCCTGCCGAAAGTGCCCTATCCCACCGAAGCCAGGCAACCGGACATGGTGGTCTTCGTCACCGGCAAGCAATTCAATTTTGGTATTGCCACCCACCCGATGCCCACCGAAAAGGAATGGGAGGAGGTGGTCAATTTCGGGGAGCCGGTGGTTCTCCCCCGGAACAAGCTGATCGAATTCCGCGTCACCAGCCTGGATGTCAATCACGGATTTTCACTCTACGATCCGGACCACCTGTTGATCGGGCAGGTTCAGGCCATGCCGGGCTACATGAACCGGCTACGCTACCGGTTCACCAAGCCGGGCGAGTACACCGTCCTTTGCCTGGAGTATTGCGGCAATGGACACCATCGGATGCGGGGCGCTTTTACCGTTCAGTAGAGGCACCCGAGGCCGCGGCCCATTTAAACAGAGAGGAGGTCTGCTATGGAAGCAACCACCATACAATCGACCAGGCAGCCGGAACCCATCATCCTGATTCAGGAAACCACACTTACGGGAGAGGAACAGGCGCAATTCAAAAAGCTCACCCTGGTCTGGCTGACCACCGCGCTTGCTCTTTTTCCCATTTTGGTGATTCTTGGTTTACTCATGCGGGGTTCTCAGGCGGCAATTCTCAAAATGAGCCCGGAACTGTTCTACGCCTTCATGACCCTGCACGGGCTGGGCATGGTGGGCATCTGGTACATTGCCGGGATGGCCGGTGCCGGCCTGCTGCTCAGCCGCTACGTTCGGCCCAGCCTGGCGCTGAGCCGGGGCGTATTCTGGGCCACACTGGTTGCCGTCGTGCTGCTCATCGTGGCCACGCTGATTGGCAAATTCATCACCGGCTGGTATTTCCTCTATCCCCTGCCCCTGTACCCGGCAGACGTGTGGAAACCATGGGCAACGCTCGCCTTTTTTGCCTTCCTGACCATTGCCGGCGTGGCCTGGACGCTCTGGACGGTGGACTATTTGCGTGCCATCGCCAGCCGCTATTCCCTTAAGCGCGCCCTGGCCTGGGATGTGTTGTTCAAAAAAGTGAAGGAGAGCGACGTTCCGCCCATGATTTTGATCCTGACCGTCAGTCTGATTTCCGCCCTGGCCGGATTTCTGGCCGCCGTGGTCCTGATCGCCCTCTTCGCCGCCGAAGCCCTCTCCTCGGGCTTCACCAACGACGCCCTGCTCATGAAAAATCTGGTCTTCTACTTCGGCCATGTGCTGGTCAACATTACCATGTATCTGGGCGTGGCGATGGTTTACGAGCTGTTTCCAGCCTTTGCCGAAAAGGGCAAACTGACCACCAAATGGATGGTCGCCGCTGCGTGGAATGCCTCCCTGCTGCTGGTTAATCTGGCCTATTTTCACCATCTGTACATGGATTTCGTCCAGCCTGGTTTGCTGCAGAAGCTAGGGCAGATCGCCTCTTATCTGGTTTCGGTTCCGGCCGGTGTGGTCACCATTATTTCTGTGCTGTCGCTGGCCTTCGGCAGCCGGATGACCTGGCGCCTGCCATCGCTGCTGTTTTTTCTCGGCGTCATGGGCTGGGCCATCGGCGGCATGGCAGCCGTGGTGGATTCGACCATTGTGGTCAATTTTCGCTTTCACAATACCCTCTGGGTACCGGCCCATTTTCACACCTATTACCTTGCTGGCGTGGTCTTCATGATTCTGGGCTTTGCCTTCCAGTATGCTGCAGAGCTCAGTGGAAAAGCGGAAAATCTGCGCCTGGGCCGATGGCTCACTGCGCTCCTGACTGTGGGCGCTTACGGGTTTTTGAGCATGTTCTTCTACGCCGGCGCCCATTCGGTACCCAGGCGGTATGCTGTTTACCCCTCAGAGGTGCACCAGGGCGCCGGCTACGCGCAGGTGGCCATCGTGTTCATCCTGCTAATTTTAACCGGCGTCATCATCTATTTATGGGAGTATGGCAGGCGATGCGTGCACGCTTTTTCTGCACACTCACACTGATCGGGTGTCTCACCATGCCCCTGGCGGCCGGTAAAGGAACCTCTGCCGGCCTGGCCGGGCAACCCCTCAAGCCGGGCATTCCCCGGGAGGATTTCTACATCTTCCGGAAAATCCCGGATGCACCGGTGTTTACCCTGGAAAGACAGACCAGCATCTACCGCCTGCTGGAGAAGGGTCCGCTCCTGTTTACCCTGGTTTACACGCGCTGCAACGGGGTCTGTTACCCGATGATTCGTTCGTTGCGTTCGGCGGTGGAACGCCTGGGGGGCCTGGGAACCGATTACCGCATTCTGGTGCTCAGCTTCGATCCCCGGGATGAACCCGAGGACATGGCGGCCATGGCGCGTGTGGAAGGGTTGAGCGGCCACCCGCACTGGATTTTCGGCACAACCGGCCCGGAGAACATCCGTCAACTGGTGGCCAGTGTGGGCTACTGGCGCCAGCCGGACTCCCTGAAACAGCAGGTCAATCACCCGGCTGTGCTCATCGGCCTCAACCGAAACGGGCAGATCGTCCGGTTTCTGGTCGGTGCCAGCATTGCACCGGCCAGACTGGCCGAGGTGATCAAAGAAATGCGCGGCGAATTTGTCCCCTCCTATCCTCTGCCGCGCAAAAATGTCATTTTTAGCTGTTTTCAGTACCAGGCGGATAAGGGGCTGAAACTGAACTGGGGCTTTGCCCTGTTGCTGATGCCGGGGGTGGTGACGCTGGGGGGCAGCCTGTGGATCTTCCACCGCGGCGCGCACCAGCGGAGGTCAGCGCCAGGGGGCTTTTGATCCGCTGCCGCTATCAAGAAAACGTTGAGCCTCCCGGAGCAGCGAGGAGCCTTTGCAGATCAATGCACAGCCACGTCGATTTGCATGGGTCCAGAGATCACTTTACGCCACAGGTCTTCTCCGGACCCTTCGTTTTGCTGGTAGTGGGTGTGGAAAACCAATGCCAGTCCAACAAAGGGTACTGTAAAAAAATGAAGAAACCTCCCGCGAGGCCCACACTCACAGTTAGGTTGCAAACGCGTGACAGTGGGTTTTAGAAAAATGATGAAAAGTCACCAGGGAGAAAAATGAGCCATGGAAGACAATCCAGCACATATCGACCGGGAATTTTTTGAACTTGCCCTTGAACTCTGGACCCGGCGGGTGGAAACGTTGCTGGATACCAGTGTTCCCAACTGGCAGGACCGGATTTTGATCGCCCGCGGCGAGATTACGGAATATCTGGATACACATCCCGGGGCCTGACCCAGCCCGGCGGTGCGCCATTGAACGCAGCGAGCGTTGGGTGCTTGAGCAGGCCAACCAACCTACCCTCCGAAAGGCAATCATGCAATCTCCGCAAACCCCGTCCCTGCGCAACTGGTGGCGGTCCTTAAAGACCACCGAAAGGCAAAAGGAAAAGACTGAAAACGTTGGGGACAGGGAATAAA
>RFHE01000188.1 GCA_003696445.1 Calditrichota bacterium
CGGAGGTCCATTCATGAAAACTGTGACCAAAAAAGAAGTGGCCAAACGGGTGGCCAAAATGATGGGCGAAAAAATCTACGTCACCGAAGAATTTGTTAACGCCGTTTTCACCGTGTTGCGGGAAATTCTGGCCGAAGCAGACCCCGAAATCCGCATCGAGATCCGCGATTTTGGCGTCTTCGAAGTCAAACAAACCAAACCCAAACCTAAAGCCCGCAATCCCCGGACCGGTGAAATCATCTACGTGCCTGCCCGGCGAAAAACCCACTTCAAACCGGGAAAAATCCTCAAAGACATCCTCAAAGAACCCATCGAGAACAAAACCAACAAATCGTGAGAATTTACAAACCGGTAGTCGAAAGTTTCGTTTTTTCATTATATTACCGCCTTTTGTTTGAGGCGGTTTTTTATTGTCTTTAACTAGCGAAAGGACGGCATGGCCCGTTACCTGGCCATCGATTGGGGCGAGAAGCGCATTGGACTGGCCCTCAGCGATCCCACCGGCACCATTGCCAGCCCGCTGGCTACCCTGCCGAACCGGGGCCTTGCGGCGGTGATTGAACAACTGCAGGCACTGATTGCCGAGCACCAGGTGTCCCAGGTGGTGGTGGGCCTGCCCAAAACCATGGGCAATCGGTTCTCCCGCAAAACCGAAGAGGTGGCCCAGGTCATCGAAAAGCTGGAAGCCGCGCTGCCGGTGCCGGTGGTGAGTTTCGACGAACGGCTAACCACCGTGTTGGCCCATCAAACCGTCCAGCAGATGGGCAAAAAACCGTCTCGCCAGCGGGACAAAATTGATCAGCTGGCCGCCGTCCATCTCTTGCAATCGTATCTGGATTGGGAAAAATCGGGAGGCAGGAAATGACCGCGCCCTTACGCAGCGCTCCCCTGAAAGTGGGTTTCGTGGGCTGTGGCGGGGTGGCTCAGGTGGTGCATTTGCCCATCCTCAGCCAGGTGGAAGAGGTGGAGCTGGTTGCCCTGTGCGATGTGGACCTGCGCAAAGCCACCGTGCTGGGCGATAAATTCGGGGTACCCCATTGTTACGGCGACGTGGAGGAAATGGTCACCCGCCACCAACTGGATCTGGTGTTTGTGCTCACCCCCAACAACCTGCGCATGCCCATCAGCATGATGGTGCTGCGCCACAACGCCCATCTTTTTCTGGAAAAGCCGGCCGGCCTCAACCAGGCCGAGGTGGCGCGCATTGCCACCGAAGCCCGCCAGCGCAATCTCCATGTGATGGTGGGCATGCAAAATCGGTTCCGCAGCGATGTGCGCTCCATTAAAACCTTCCTGGATGCCCAGGAGGTGGGCGAAGTGTTCTACGGCCGATCCGAGTGGCTGCAGAGTAAGTTTCCGGTTCAAAAACAACCCTGGGTGTTTAAGAAAAAGATTGCCGGTGGCGGGGTGGTCATGGACCTGGGGCTCCCGCTCATCGATATGGTCTGGTGGCTGATTGGAAAACCGGCCGTCCGCTCGGTGCGCGCCTACCAGCATCCCATCAAAAAGGACCTGGAAGTGGAGGATTTCTGCGTCTTCACCCTGGAATTCGACAACCATTTTACCCTGCTGGCCGAGGTGTCCTGGGACTTTCCCACCGGCAGGGATTCGTTGAGCGTCGAACTGGTGGGCTCCGCCGGCACCTGCAAGTTGAACCCGCTGCGGATTCAAAAACTGTGGCGCGGCCAACTGCTGAATATTACGCCCGAGTTACGGGAAAACAGCACCACCATTTTTCGGAAATCCTACGAAAACGAAATCCGCCACTACGTGAATTTCTTGTTGGGCAAAGTGAGTAACCTGGAATCCAGTATTGAAGATGCGGTACACGTCATGGGGATGGTGGACATGATTTATCGCTCTTTGGCAACCGGAAAGGAAGTTCGGGCCGAACATGCAGTGGAATGAACTCAAGCCCGTTCTTCTGGCCGCAGTGGGGCTGGCCCTGGCCTACCCTCCGGTGCCGGCTGGCTTTCTGGTGCCTTTCGTTCTGGCTTACTGGTTTCGTCACCTGCAGGGCCTACCCCCCGGAACGGCCTTTGCCCGGGGCTATCTGTTCGGCGTGGTCCTGGGCACGCTTACCCTGTACTGGATTGCCGTCAACACCATCGCCGGCGCGGTGCTGGCCATCCTGATCAATGCCCTGCAATACGCGGTGCTGGCCTGGGGATTTGCCTGGCTCTACCGGCGACGGCCCACCCTGGCCTGGGCATCCCTTCCCCTGTTCTGGACCGCCCTGGAATTCCTGCGCCATTTTAGCGACCTGCGCTTTAACTGGCTCTCGCTGGCCTACACGCAGACCTACTATCTGCCCTTCATCCAGTTCATCGAATGGACCGGCTATCTGGGGCTCACCGCCCTGTTGGTTTCCCTGGCCGTCCTCTGGCACCGGATCCAGCAGTTGAGAAAGCCGCTCTGGCGGGAAGGGGCCCTCTTTCTGCTCCTGATCGCCCTGCCGCTGGCCTACGGCACCGCACGGATGAAAACCCTGCGCAGCCAGATGTATCCCGGCATTCGCGCCGGACTGGTTCAACCCAATGTCAATCCCTGGCACAAATGGGAACCCTCCTTTCAGGACAGTGCCTATCAGATGCTGGAAGAGGCCACCAAGCATCTGGTCAGCCAGAACCCCGGTGTGAAGCTGGTGGTGTGGCCGGAAACCGCCACGCCGTTCTTTCTGCGCCACGAAACCGCTTATCTGCACCGCCTGCAGCACCTGGTGGACAGCCTAAAGCTTTACCTGATTACCGGGACGCCCGACTACCGTTACTTTCCCGCCGAAAAGGACGTCCACACCTACAATGCGGCCTTTTTCTTTGCCCCGCAGGAGCCTGGATTTCAGGCCTATTACAAGATGGCGCTGGTACCGGTGGCCGAAACCATGCCCTTTAAATCCTGGTTACCGTTTTTGCGTCACATCGACGTGGGCGGTGGGGATTTTTTCCCCGGCAAAGAATTTACAGTGTTTCTGGCGCAAATGCCCTTCCGGGCGGGGCATTTCCAGAACAACCGGTTTGTGCTGCTGGCGGATTCCACCGCTCAGAGTTTCCGGCTGGGAATCTCCACGGTCATTTGTTTCGAATCGGTTTTTCCTCACCTGGTTCGGCGCTTTGTCCAGCGTGGCGCGCGGCTGCTGACCATTATCACCAACGACGGCTGGTTCGGTCCTACCTCCGGGCCCCAGCAACACGCCCGCTACGCGGTTCTGCGCGCCATCGAAAATCGGGTCAGCATTGTGCGCTGTGCCAACACCGGCGTCTCCCTGTTTGTGGACATGGTGGGTAGTGTGTTCAACAAGCTGGGTTACAATCGCGCCGGCACGGCGGTGGGCGATCTACCCATTTACAATCACCCGACCTTTTACACCCGGCATGGCGACTGGCCCGGCTGGCTCAGTCTGTTGTTTACGCCACTGGTCTTCAGCATGGGGGTGCGCCGATGATCGCGCGCTGGCAGGCCATTCTAATGGGGGTCGCTTTTCTGCGGGTGGCAATGCTGCCCGCGGCTACACCGCTCCGGCAGCCGCCAACCAACGAGGCCCTTTTCATTCAAGCGCTGGTAAAACCGGCCCTCCAGGCCATCCACAGCACCATTCCCAGGCCCGGTCCGCTGCTCATTCAGGCCCGGGCGCAGGATCCGTTGAGCCAGTGGCTGGTGCGCCAGTTGGTGGACAGCACCCTGGCCGAAGGCTGGCAGGTTTTTCTCACCCCCGATTCGTTGAACAGCCGCTGGTACCGGGTACAACTGAGCCAGGCCCGCGGCCAACTGCAGTACCGAACGGTGGGTCGGCGGCTGCTGCTGTTCGCTTCCAAAACCCAGCGCCGCCTGGACGCTCAGCTCCACCTGCAACTGGTGGCCCCGGACGGAAAAGTGCTCTACAGCAATACCCTGACCCGAACCCTGGCCGACACCATTCCCCACGGCCGGAGACATGACCTGGAAAACCGGGAACTCCCCTTTACCAAAGGGGTTAGTAATTCCAATGGCACCGCGCGGCGCTGGGTGGAACCGTTACTGGTTACTGCCAGCACCGCGACGGCTGTGTATCTGTTTTTTGTGTTGAGAAACGATTAACCGAACCAAACCGAAGGTGAATATGACCACAGGACGCTTGAACCGAACATGGATGGTTGCGCTTGCCCTCTTTTTCGTCGCTCAGTTGTTCAGTTGCGGCAAGCCGGTGAACCGGGAAGCCATGGGACCGGATGAATATTTTGAATATGCCAAAAAGAAATTTGACGATGGAGACTACTTTGCGGCCAAAAAGGAATTTACCGTCATCGTACTGCGGTACGGGGGCGATCCGGTAGTGGACGAGGCCCAGTATTTTCTTGCCGAGAGCGAGTTTCATCTGAAGGAGTATCTGGTGGCCGTCTCTGAATACGAGCGCCTGATCAACGACTACCCCCGCAGCCCCTACGTGCCGCTGGCTCAGTTTAAAATCGGGATGGCCTACGATAAACTTTCTCTTCGTCCCGAACTGGACCAGGAGTACACCTTGAAGGCCCTTCGTGCTTTTCAGACCTTCGTGGAGGAAAATCCGGGACATGAACTGGTTCCCCAGGCGGAGAAGTTTATTGCCAAACTTCGGGCCAAGCTGGCCAAGAAGAAACTGATTGCTGCAACCACCTATCGCAAAATGGGCCTGTGCCGGGCGGCCCTGGTCTATTACGACATCATCCTGGAATCCTACTACGATACGCCGGCCGCCGCCGAAGCCCAATACTGGAAGGGCGTGTGCCTGAAAAAGAGCCATCGTCTGGAAGAAGCGCGAACGGCCCTCAGCGTGTTTGTGGAAAAATACCCCGATCATCGGCTGGCCAACGAAGCCAGGGCACTGATCGAGGAAATCACCCGGGAGCTGCAATCGCAGGCTCCGGAAGAACCTCAGGCAACGACCGAGCAGGATGGGCAGCATTAAGCGCATCGGATTGCTGGGCGGCAGTTTCGACCCCATTCACTGGGCCCACTTACTGCTGGCCGAAATTGCCCGCGAATCGGCCGGCCTGGAGCGGGTGGTCTTCATTCCTGCCCGGCAAAACCCCTTAAAAGAACACCCCACCAAAGCCAGTGGCGAAGACCGCCTGGCCATGGTTCAGCTGGCCGTTGCCGATAACCCTGCTTTTACCGCTAGCGACCTGGAACTCAACCGCAGCGGCCCCTCCTACACGGTGGACACACTGGAAGCCTTCGCCGCGACCTATCCGCCGCCGGACCATGAGCTGTTTTTCATTATCGGCAAGGACAATTTGAACGATTTGCACCGCTGGCACCGGCCGGATCGCATTTTACAATTGTGCCGGCTGCTGGTGTTCGAGCGGCCTCACATCCCGCTGACGCCTGAGGCTGAAGCCTACCTGGAGCGCGTCACCTTTCTTGAAGGGCCGCAGCTGGACATTTCGGCCACCCAAATTCGCCGGCGGGTTCAGGCCGGCCAAACCATCCGTTATTTTGTTCCCGAACCGGTCCGGGCCTACATCCTAACCCATCACCTGTACCGCTGAACGCTGGCAAATACCGTTTGCGAATATCGGGGCATCGGGTTATATTTTTTTCGCTTAAATCTTCTTCCGTCGGAGGACCTATGAATATCTCTGAAATCAAACGATTGATTAAAATTGTTGAAAGCAGCGACATTGGGGAAATAGAAATCATTGAAGAAGGCCGGAAAATCCGCATCAGTAAAAACAGCAAGTTGGTAGCACCTATGGTTGAGGTAAATGGCACCCGAGCCGTTCCGATGGCCGCCCAGGCTGGGCCGGGTGCCCCTGCTCTGGCGAGCAACAACCAGGGTCAGGCCGTGGAGGCAGAAGCCAAACCGGAAGCAGAGCCTCAGCACAAATACCACGAAGTCCGAGCCCCCATGGTGGGAACCTTCTACCGGGCACCGGCACCCAATGCCGCCCCTTATGTGGAAGTGGGCGATCACGTCGAACCGGGTCAGACCCTGTGTATTATTGAAGCCATGAAATTAATGAACGAAATTCAATCCGAGGTGCGTGGGCGGGTGGCCAAAATCCTGGTCGAGAACGCCCAACCTGTGGAATACAACCAGGTCCTGTTTCTCATCGAAGAGGAATAGCCGCGATTCACCGAATGTTCTGGAGGGAAATGGCGCTTGTTTTCCAAAATTTTGATTGCCAATCGCGGGGAAATTGCCGTTCGGATCATTCGTGCCTGTAAGGAACTGGACATTGCTACCGTTGCGGTTTATTCAACTGCCGACGAAACCTCACTGCATACCATTCTGGCCGACGAGGCCGTTTGTATTGGGCCGCCTCCAGGCAATCAAAGCTACTTGAATCCGGTCAACATCCTGGCTGCCGCCGAGATTTCCGGCGCCGATGCCATCCATCCCGGCTATGGCTTTATGGCCGAAAATCCCAGCTTCGCTGAAATGTGCGAATCGTGCGGCATCAAGTTCATTGGTCCGCCCGCCGAAGTGATCCGGAAAATGGGCGACAAGGCCGAAGCCAAAGCCACCATGATTGCTGCCGGCGTGCCGGTGGTTCCGGGCAGCGAGGGTGTGCTCACCTCCGTGGAAGAGGCTATTGAGGTTGCCCGCAAAGTGGGTTATCCGGTCATGTTAAAGGCCGTAGCCGGCGGCGGAGGTAAAGGCATGCGGATCGTTCGCGACGAGGCCAGCCTGGAAAACAGCTTCATGATGGCCAGCGCCGAAGCCGAGGCGGCCTTTGGCAACCCGGCCCTGTACATGGAAAAATACATCGAACGGCCCCGGCATGTGGAAATTCAAATCATGGCCGACGAGCACGGCAATGTGGTGCATCTGGGCGAACGGGAATGCTCCATTCAGCGCCGGCACCAAAAACTGATCGAAGAAGCCCCCTCGCCGGTGGTCAGTGCCGACCTCCGCAGGCGTATGGGGCAGGTGGCCGTCCAGGGCGCCCGGGCGGTCAACTACGTCAACGCAGGAACCATCGAATTCCTGCTCGACGCCTCGGGCAATTTCTATTTCATGGAAATGAATACACGAATCCAGGTGGAGCACCCGGTCACCGAAATGGTTTACGGCGTGGATTTAATCAAAGAACAAATTCGGGTCGCCGCAGGGGAAAAACTCTCCTTTCGTCAGAAAGAGCTGAAGCCTTTTGGCCATGCCATTGAGGTGCGCATTAATGCGGAAGACCCGGCGCGTAACTTTCTGCCTTCCCCCGGAGAAATCCAGAGCCTGCACTTGCCCGGCGGCCCCGGCGTGCGCATCGACACCCACATCTACCAGGGCTACAAGATTCCCCAATTTTACGATTCTCTGATCACCAAACTGATTGTGCATGGCCGCACGCGCCAGGAGGCCATCCGCCGGTTGCTCAGAGCACTGGACGAATTTCTGGTCGAAGGCATTGCTACCACCATTCCTTTCCACCAATACGTCATTAACACGCCCGAATTTCAGCAGGGCGACTTCGATACCCATTTCCTAGAATATATGGCCGATCAAATTAAAGAAGGACTTCAAGAACTAAAATTGGAGGCACAATGAATCTGCCGGAAGAACTCTACTACACCAAGGATCATGAATGGGCTCGTGTGGAAGGCGACACGGCCACGGTTGGCATCACCGATTACGCCCAGAGTGAATTAGGCGACATCGTGTACGTGGAGCTTCCCGAAGTGGGGACCACAGTAAAGCAGGGCGAAAGCTTCGGCACCATCGAAGCGGTGAAAGCCGTATCGGATCTGTATGCGCCCCTCTCCGGTGAAGTCACCGAGGTCAATACCAATCTGGAGGATTCGCCGGAGCTGGTCAATCAGGATCCTTATGGTGCGGGGTGGATGATCAAAATCAAAATCAGTAATCCCGATGAAGTCAACAATCTGCTCTCCAAAGCAGATTATGAAAAATTGCTTTAATTTTTCCAATTGGGGACTTAAAAGACACTAAAGGAACTGAAAACCGCTATGGCCTATATTGCCCATTCCGAGAGCGACCGGCAAGAAATGCTTAAAGCGCTGGGTGTTGAAAGCTTTGATGCATTGATTGAATCGGTCCCTGCCGAAGCACGGTTGAAAAAACCATTAAACCTCCCTCCCGCCCTGAGTGAAATGGAAGCTGTGACCCATTTACAGGCCTTGGCCGACCAGAATCGGCGGGGTTTGCTGTTCGTAGGCGGTGGGGCTTACGACCATTACATTCCTGCGGCGGTGCGCCACATCTTGTTGCGCCCCGAATTCTACACCGCCTACACGCCCTACCAGGCCGAAGTGAGCCAGGGCACCCTGCAGGCCATCTTCGAATACCAGAGCCTGATCTGTGAACTTACCGGTATGGAGGTGGCTAATGCCTCCATGTACGACGGAGGCTCGGCCTTGGCCGAAGCCGCCCTGATGGCCCTGCACCACACCGGTCGCGATCAGATCCTAGTGGCCGACAATCTCAATCCGTTTTACCGACAGATTCTGCAAACTTACCTGAACGACCAACCGGTTGAGTTGATTGAGATTCCGCTGCAGGACGGGGCTGTGGACCAGGCGGCGCTTCAGGCGTTGCTCTCGGAGCGAACAGCGGCCGTGCTGGTGCAAAATCCCAATTTTTACGGCATTGTGGAGGACCTGGATGGCCTTGCCGAACCCATCCATCAGGCTGGGGGCCTGTTGGTGGTTTCGGTGGATCCCATCTCCTTGAGCCTGCTCAAGCCCCCCGGAGCCTACGGGGCCGACATCGTGGTGGGCGAAGGCCAGGCCCTGGGCAATCCGCTTAATTTTGGAGGGCCTTACCTGGGACTGTTCGCCTCCCGGCGCGCCCTGATTCGCCGAATGCCTGGCCGGATTGTTGGGGTGACTGAAGACGGCCAGGGACGACGCGGGTTTGTAACCGTCCTGCAAACCCGCGAGCAACAGATCCGGCGGGAAAAAGCCACCAGTAACATCTGCACCAATTCCCAGCTCTGTGCTCTGGCCGCCACTGTGTACCTCTCCCTGCTTGGAAGGGAAGGTTTTCGGGAAGTGGGACGCCAGTGCCTGCAGAAAAGTCACTACCTGGCCGGCCAGATTGAAAAAATACCCGGCTTCAAGCGGCGCTTCAATCGACCCTTCTTTAAAGAGTTTGCCGTTTCCACGCCCGTGCCGGCGGCACAAATCGTGAGGGATCTACAGGAAGAGAACATTTACCCAGGATTGGATCTGGAAAAGCTGGGCATGGGCGAAGGGCTACTGATTGCCGTTACCGAAAAGCGCAGCCGCCAGGAAATGGACCGGCTGGTGGCGGCTTTGAAAACCTATCAAGCCTAAACAAGGCTTTTTGAGGGAGGCAAATGGCGCGCATTCTGGTCGTTGATGACAATGAGGACATGCTCGACACACTGGAGCATCTGTTCAGCTTTTACAATTTCGAAGTCATTCGGGCCCGCAACGGGAAGGAAGCCATTGAGGTAGCGGAAAATCAATTTCCGGACCTGATCGTGCTGGATGCACTCATGCCGGTCATGAACGGCTTCGATGCCTGCAAAGTGCTCAAATCCAACCCCAGAACAAGGGATATTCCCATCGTGTTTCTTTCCGCCAACTACACCGAGGACGATCACCGGGTGCATGGGTTGGAATTGGGGGCAGATGATTACATCCTGAAGCCTTTCAATGCCAAAGAGCTGATCGTGAAAGTGCGCAGTTTGTTGAACAAAAAGCAGCTGATCGACAAGCTTCAGTCCGATCGCGAACAATTGAAGCAGCGCCAGGAAGAATTCAAACGCGAGCTGGAGCAGTTAAAGGCCCGAGCCAGGGAACTGGGCAAATTAACCTTTATGGACCCCCTTACCGGGGTTTATTCAGAAAGCTTCTTCCCCCGGCGGGCCCAAGAGGAAATAGAGCGAGCCAAACGCTATCAGCAAGCCCTGAGTCTGGTCCTGTTGGATGTGGACCACTTCGGCCAGTTAAACAGCGTATTTGGCGAACAGGTGGGCGATTACCTGCTGAGCAAAATTGCCGCCGTCGTTACTCAGAATACCCGGACGACAGACATTGTCTTCAAGCAACCTGGCAATCGATTTGCCATTCTTTTGCCCAACACAGACGAAGCGGGTGCCTTTTACGAGGCGGAACGGTTGCGTGCCGCTGTTGAACAAACCGATTTTTTTGACGCCCCCCTGCCGCGCTTAAAAGACCTTTCCCCGGATCAGGAACGGAGCTTTAAGCGTGTGACGGTGAGTGGCGGGGTGAGTGGCTGGCAGAAGGAAATTCAGGAGGTCAAAGCCTGGCTTCAGCGCGCCGAACAGGCCCTATTACAGGCCAAAGCAACCGGACGAAATCGATGTGTGCGCTTCAATGAAATCGAAAACGATTGAACCGCAGAGGATGCCATGTACAAAAAACTGATTTTCGAACTGGATCGGGGCGAAGTTGAGCAAAACTATTTTAGCGAACTGGACGTCCCCGAAGAAGAACTGGAAGACCTTTTACCGCCATCCGCCTTACGCCGGGAACCCATTGGGCTGCCCGAGGTGGCCGAAAATGAAGTCATCCGCCATTTTATTGCCTTGAGCACCCTCAATTACCATGTGGACAAAGGAATTTATCCCCTGGGCTCCTGTACCATGAAGTACAATCCCAAGGTTAATGAGGACACCAGTGCCCTCCCCGGCTTTGCCGGGCTGCATCCGCTGCAGCCCGAAGAGAGCGTTCAGGGCGCCCTTCAATTGATGTACGAGCTGCAGGAACTGTTAAAGGAAATCGTGGGGATGCGGGCCATCACCTTGCAGCCGGCTGCCGGGGCGCACGGCGAACTGACCGGCTGCCTGATGATTCGCAAATACCACAAGGTGCGGGGCCAAGCTCGGAACACCATGTTGGTTCCCGATTCGGCCCATGGAACCAATCCCGCATCGGTGACCATTGCCGGCATGAAAACCTTGGAAGTGAAAAGCGACGACCGGGGTCTGGTGGACCTGGATGATCTGAAAGCCAAGCTGGGCCCCGACGTGGCCGGGCTCATGCTCACCAATCCCAGCACCCTGGGCATCTTCGAAGAGAACATTCTGGAAATATCCGAGCTGGTCCATGAGGCTGGTGGCCTGATGTACATGGACGGCGCCAATTTGAATGCCCTGCTGGGCATTGTGCGGCCCGGCGACCTGGGCTTCGATGTGCTCCACATCAACCTGCACAAAACCTTCTCCGTGCCCCACGGCGGTGGTGGCCCCGGTTCCGGTCCGGTGGCGGTGAGCGAACGGCTAAAAGATTTTCTGCCCGTGCCGATAGTATCCAGACACGAGGACAAATATTTCTGGGATTATGAAATACCACACTCCATCGGAAAAATGCTGACCTTTTGGGGAAATTTTGCCGCCCTGGTGAGGGCCTACACCTACATCCGGATGCACGGCGCCGAGGGGTTACGCCGCATTGCCGAAACGGCCATTCTCAATGCCAACTATTTGCTCAAACGCCTGGAAGGAGCGCTTGAATTGCCCTTTCCCACTCGGCCGATGCACGAGTTTGTCCTTTCGGCTCACAGCTTGATGAAGGAAACCGGCGTTAAAACGCTGGACATCGCCAAACGCTTGCTCGACTTCGGGGTCCATGCCCCCACCATCTACTTTCCCCTGGTGGTCAAAGAGGCCCTGATGATTGAACCGACCGAATCGGAAAGTAAAGCCATGCTGGATTACTTTGCCACCACCCTGCGGCATATCGTGCAAGAAGCAAAAGAAGACCCCCAGTTACTAAAAGAGGCGCCACACGCTACACCGGTGGGACGATTGAATGAATTGAAAGCCAATAAGGAACTTGTTGTCCGCTGGCATAATAAATAAAGAACAACCAAACAAGAAAAAAACAGTGCTGGGCGGGAATTATGGCCGACAAAATTTTAATTGTAGATGACAACGAGCACGTGCTCAAATTGTTAAAAATCAGCCTGGAAAAGGCTGGATACGAGGTTTACCAGGCCACCAACGGGGACGAAGGTTTGGAAAAAGCCAAGGAAGTGAAACCCGATTTGATCATCTCCGACGTGATGATGCCGCTTACCGATGGCATCGAATTCTGCTGGATGATCCGAGAGAATTCCGACATTCCCATGGTGCCTTTCATTTTCCTGACCAGCCTGGAAGATTCGGAGATGGAAATTCGGGGCTTTCGGGCTGGTGCCGATGAATATTTGGTTAAGCCGGTGGATCGGGCGGTGCTGCTGGAAAAGGTCGAGACCCTGCTGAAACGGGCCAAAAAAGTGCAATCCATAGACGCCCCCACCCAAGAGAAAGTCAAGGGTTTCGAAGGCAATCTGGCCGACCTGACCCTGGCCGAAGTTATTCAATTGCTGCATCTCAATCAGCGGAGCGGCATCCTCCATGTTTACACCGACCAGCAAGGGGAATTGATTTTCGACCGCGGCCAGATGATCCATGCTCGCTTCGGGGAGCTGAGCGGCGAGGAAGCGGTTTACCGCGTGGTTCCCAAGCGCAATGGAACCTTTCAGTTTGAACCGGCAAAAATCAAGGACGTGGAACCCAACATTCAGGGTTCCACCATGAACGTGCTTCTGGAGGCCTGCCGCCAGGCCGACGAACGAAATCTGACCCAATAGCCTCGGTACTGGATTCGCCGCACAGAATGAAATGGCTCTCTTCCCTTCCTTCAATCTTTTGCCCAGCGGCCACCCGTTGCGTGCAATTTCTACCTATTCTCAGTGCCGCTGGCTCTGGCCGTTTTCTGTGCACCCTTGCCCTAACAGGGATCTTCACCCTCTCCTCTGCCCAAACGCTGCACCTGGCCTACACGGCCAACATTAACGGCACCTTAACCGACTGTGGGTGCGGCGAAGAGCCGGTAGGGGGCATCGACCGGCTGGCCACCCTCATCGATTCATTGCGTAGAGCCCATCCGGACCTGATTTTGCTGGACGGCGGTGATCTGTTGCGTAGCTATTCCCTGCCACGGCTCAATGCCTTCGTCTTGCAATGGGCCGCCCGGATGGGATACGATGCACTCAATGTCGGGGATCAGGAGCTGGTGGAAGGGATGGCTTTTCTTGCCGCACAGGCTCACCCGCTACCCTGGGTCTCGCTCAACCTTCAATTTCCGGCGCTAGCAGCACAAACCGGCTCTTTCCGGCCTAGGGGGGAGCTTACCATTACCCGGGATTCCGCACAAGTCATGGTCACCGGTCTCACTTCCCCGCAAGCTTTTTCGTTCATCACGCCGCCGCCAGACCTGCGAATGGAGCCACCACAGCGGGCGCTTTTGCAATTACAGGCCATGCCGAGCGGCCCACGCGTTCTGACGGTTGTTCTCTTCCACGGGGATTGGCCAGAGGCCGAAGCGCTGGCCTCCCAGTTGCCGGAAGGCAGCCTGCTGCTGGTGGCGCACAGTCAGCAATTGCGGGTAAAGCGGCTGGCCCGGTGCACACTGCTCGAACCCGGGCCGGATGCCCAGTACCTGACCAGCATCGAAGCCCGCTTCCGGAAGAAAGGCTGGGAGATCCACACCCGGTTTTTACCGGTCAGCCGGGCAATCCGACCACAAAAAGCCATTTTTGAGGAAGCCCAGCGCCTGCTGAAACAGCTGAAGCAAGGCCCATAAAGCCGTGCAGAACAAAACTCATCCCCGTCCGCTGTCGGGGAGAAATATCAATTCCTTTTCCCAAAATGGGCGATTTCGTTTTAAATTGAAAAATACTGAATAATCAATGGTGCTCTATGGAAGAAGGTCTGAAAATCAAAGAAGCCATCAACAAGTTTCTGGAATCCAAAAGCCTGACCCGTCAGGAAGCGTACGCGGTGATGGAAGAAATCCTGTCCGGAAAGGCCACCGACGCCCAGATCGCCGCCTTTCTGGTTGCTCTGCAGGTGAAGGGCAGTACGGTGGAGGAGCTGGCCGGCTCGGTGGAGGCATACCGCAAGCGGATTACACCGCTTTCTATTTCCGACCCCAACGCCATCGATACCAGTGGTACGGGTGGGGACAATCTGGGCACGTTCAACATTTCCACGGCGGCAGCCTTTGTGGCCTCAGGCGCCGGGGCCAAGGTGATCAAGCACGGCTACCATTCGGTGTCCAGCCAGTGCGGCAGTGCGGACGTACTCAAAGCGCTGGGCATCAAAACGGAGCTCTTCCCCGATCAGTTTTACCAGATTTTCGAGCAAACCGGCCTGGCATTCATCTTTGCCCCCCGCTACAAGCCGGTCTTGCGCAACTTTGCCGGCATCCGCCAGAGCATCGGTGCGCGCACCCTGATCAACCTGCTGGATCCGCTCACCAAACCGGCCCTGACCAAACGTCAGTTGATTGGCGTGTACGATCGCAATCTGTCCCGCATCATTGCCGAAGTGCTGCGGGAATTTGAACTGTTCCAGGTTATGGTGGTAAGTGGGGAAAACGGCCTGGACGAAATGAACATCTGTGGGGTAACCTACGTTGTAGAACTGAATGGCACCGAAATCGAAGAATATCAGGTGACGCCAGAGGAAGTGGGCTTAAAAATCTGGCCGGTGGAAGCGCTGAAAGGCGGGGACGCTGAGGTCAACAAGCAGATTATCCTGGATATTTTAGCCGGCAAACCCGGTGGCCCCCGGGATGTGACCCTGCTGAATGCGGCCGCTGCCCTCAAGGTGGCCGGCCTGGCCCCGGACCTGAAAACCGGAGTAGAAATGGCCGCCGAAGCCATTGATTCCGGCAAAGCCCGGCAGAAACTGGAGGAAATGGTTGAAATCAGCCGGACCATCTGACCGTCTGGCCACGACCCGGCAGTCGGTTTTAAAACGGCCAAACAAAATACGGAAAGCGATGGTGCCCATGTTTATCGATAGACAGCGCAGGAAAATCCTCAAACGTAAGCAGAAGGAGGCCAGAAGCATCCGCCGCCAGTTCGACAGGCGGCTGATCCAAGCGGCGGCCTTCTCGGTAGGAGGCGATTTTCGCAGCCTGGAAGTCGCCCTGCAGCAGAGTGCCACCTTCCCGGTGCTGGTGGAAATTAAAGGCCAACTGTTTCCGGAAAACGTGGCTCTGGAAAACGTCCAGCCCTTCCGGCTGGTCAGGGACCTCATGGCGCTGGGCATGGAAACCGCCGTGCTGGTGGCCACCGATCGGGATTTTCTGGGCGGCGATCCCAGCTGGATTAACTTGGTCAAACTGCACAGCGAGCTGCCCGTTGTTCAGCTGGATTTTATTGTGGACCCGGTGCAGGCCTACCAGAGCAAGGCCATCGGGGCGGACGCGGTGGTGCTCCAGGCAGACCTGCTTCCCGAAGACCAGCGCAAGGAAGTCCTGGAATCGCTGCTGACCATGGGTCTGGAAGTACTGGTCCAGGCCGCATCGCCCGCCCAGTTGAGCGGCTGGCCTCTGGAACCCCTGACCGGCCTGGTGGTCGGACTGGAGGAGGTCTCCCCGGCCGCACTGGACCCCTGGTTGCACTACGCCGAACAACAGAGCAGCCAGTTCCCACCGGTCATGCTGGTCCGGGCTTTCCCCCGCTCCGCTGAACAGCTTCAATTGCTGATGCGCGAGCCGGTTTCCGGCCTGATCCTGGACGATCGTCTCTGGAAGAGCGAGGACTTTAGGGAGGTGTACAGGGAAGTGGTGACCTGGGCGCGTCGTCTCAGCCAGCGGTGAAAGGGAAAAACCCGGTGACCGTTCTGCGAACCGAACATTAAGCGAGGGAGTAAACTTCAGCCGGATGCTGCAAATTCAACTGGCCCGCATGGCCCAGATTCTGTTCCTGAGTTACCAGCTTCTCAAACATTTCCTGAAACAACTGCTTTCGGCACGGGTAGTGGTACCGCTGGGAGCGGCTCTGTTTCTGCTGCTGGTCTGGCTGTTCCAGCCCCTGCCGCCCGCTTACCAGCTGGCCGGCTATGCCTACCGCACGGTGCTTATTCCCAGAGGGGCCAGCCTGCAGGCCATCGCCGATTCCCTTGCCACACACGGGCTGCTGAAACAAACCAATCTGTTCCTCTTTCTGGGCAAATTGACCGGCAAGGACCGTCGCATTAAATCGGGGCTGGTGGAAGTACCGGTCGGGCTTCCTCCCTATGCCCTGCTCAACTATCTGGCCAGGGCCCGCCCGCACTTGATCAAAGTGACCATTCCGGAAGGGGTCCGCAGCGAGCAGGTGGCCGCCATCTTGGCCCGCAAAGTGGGGGTGGATTCAGCCCGATTCATGCAACTTGTGCGGGACAGCCTGTTCGCCCGAGCCCTGGGAGTGCAGGCAGACAACCTGGAGGGTTACCTGCTGCCGGAAACCTACCTCCTGCCCTGGCAACCCGATGAACGGGAACTGGTCCGGATGATGGTCCGCAATACGCTGCGCCTCTTCGAGCCGGACAGCATTCAGCAGCGGCTCCATCAGTTAAATATGAGCATCCACCAGGTGCTGACCCTGGCCTCCATCATCGAGGGGGAGGTGATGGTGGATTCGGAGCGGGTGCTGGTCTCTTCGGTTTACCACAACCGGCTGCGCCGGGGGTGGCGCCTGCAGGCGGACCCGACCATCCAGTTTCTTTTGAAGGGAAAGCCTCGCCGTCTCACCTACCGGGACCTGGAGATCGATTCGCCTTACAACACCTATCGCTACAGTGGTCTGCCGCCGGGACCGATCAACAATCCCGGCCGCCGGTCCATTCTGGCTGCCCTGTATCCGGCGCCCACGGACTATCTGTATTTTGTCGCTACCGGCGACGGCGGACACCACTTCTCCCGAACCCAGCGCGAGCACCTGATCTGGAAGCGCAAGTTCGATCGCATTCGCCGCCAGGTGGCTCGCAGCCGCCGCAAGGCCGCCTCAAGGCGCTAACAGAACCGCCTCACCCCTTGATCACCCCGATCGGTTTGAGCCGGGCCACCTTTTTGCTGATGCCCGCGGTGTGCATTACGTCCACCACCTGAGCGACATCCTTGTAGGCCCAGGGCATCTCTTCAGCCACGGTTCGCATACCCCGTGCCTGCACCAGCACCCCCATTCGGCGCATCTCGCCGATCAGGTCCCGCCCTTTGCCTTCCTTGAGGGCCCTGTGGCGGCTCTTGACCCGGCCGGCGCCATGGCAGGTGCTGCCGAAGGTTTCTTCCATGGAACGCGGGGTCCCCACCGCCACAAAGGAATAACGGCCCATGTCCCCGGGAACCAGCACCGGCTGGCCCACATGCTGGTAGGCTTTCGGCGTCAGGGGGTGGTGGGGCGGAAAGGCCCGCGTGGCCCCTTTCCGGTGGACACACACCCGGCGGGTCTGCCCGTCAATCTGGTGATCTTCAATTTTGGCGATATTATGGCACACGTCGTAAACCAGGCGAAATCCGAGCTCCGTTTCGCCGATGGCAAAGGTTTCCACAAAGGCACGCCGGGCATTGAACATGATGACCTGCCGGTTGGCCCAGGCAAAGTTGGCCGCAGCCGCCATGGCCTGCAGGTAATCCTGGCCTTCGCGAGAATCAATGGGAGCGCAGGCCAACTGGCGGTCGGGCAGATCGATCTGGTAACGATGAACGGCCGTATTGAGCACCCGCAGATAGTCCGTACACACCTGATGTCCCAGGCCGCGGGAGCCGCAGTGAATCATCACCACCACCTGCCCCAGAAACAGGCCCAGCGCGTCGGCCACCTCCGGATCGAAAATTTGATCTACCACCTGGACTTCCAGAAAATGGTTGCCCGAGCCCAGGGTGCCCACCTGATTCTGGCCCCGTTCGATGGCCCTGGGACTGACCTTCTCCGGATTGGCCGTGCTCAGCCGCCCGTTCTCCTCGGTAAATTCCAGGTCTTCGGGACGCCCGTAGCCGTTTTCCACCGCCCAGGCGGCTCCCTTTTTCAAAATGCCCTGAATGTCCTTCTTGGACAGCTTATGCAGGGCACCGTGGGCCCCCACCCCGGTGGGCACATTTTGAAACAGGCGGGAAACCAGCCTGTCCAGCCTCGGGCGGACCTCCTCCAGAGTCAGATTGGTCCGGGCCAGCCGCACCCCGCAGTTGATGTCGTAACCCACCCCGCCCGGGGAAATCACACCGCTTTCCACATCGGTGGCAGCCACCCCACCAATGGGAAACCCGTAGCCCCAGTGAATATCCGGCATAGCCAGGGAATATTTCTGAATGCCCGGCAAGGTGGCCACATTAATCACCTGCTGAATGCTTTCGTCCTCTTTTAAAATCTCTTCCATCATCTCGCGGCTGGCGTAAATCCGCCCGGGAACCCGCATTTTGCCGGTCCGGGGAATCTCCCAGACTACCTCGCCAACCTGATGAATCTTGTATTCGCGATAGGTTAAACTGGTCATCTCGCTCACCCCCTGGTTAAATGTCGAAAATGACACGTGTCCGGTAGCCTCCTTGCTCTTGTACAATGTTTAACTGATGATAGGTCACCCCCTTAATGTCGAAGTAAATGTAATGCCGTTCCGGATCGAACGGCTCACCAGTAAGGATCGCATTTAATTGCCAGCGGCCCGCCTCCTGGTTGAGCCGGATGGTACGCACCGCTGCCGGGACCCAGCCCTCAGTGGCCAGCAGGTAGTTCAGCTCGTCCAGCCATTGCACCAGCAGGTCTTCCAGATTGGTGGATTCCAGGTGAAGCCGGCGCCTTTGCCGCCCTTGCACCGGACTGTCCTCCAGCACCAGGGCTCGCCAGCCTTCGGCAGCCTCCCGAAACAACGACTCCAGCGTCTCGGCTTCCAGTTCCAGACCGATATCGGCCGTGTGAGAAAGAATTCTGTACATGCGCCTCCTTTTGTGATCCGAACACCCCTGACCCTGGAATTTCGCTTCCTGGACCCATCTTTCCAATTTTATTTTGTTTGTATTGCCCCCTCGGTTCCGTTAAATTTTTTGCTTTGATTTTTAACAAGTTACCGATTGCAAAGTGAGAACAAATATGCTTCCTGCGGGAACTGCACTGCCCCGACAGGGTTCAATTGCCAGACTAAAAAATACCGCTTCTGGAAATTGAGGGAGCGGAAATTTTAGATCCAGACCAAGCGAACTGCAACAACAGTTGGAAACAAAAAGATTGAGGTAGCGGGCCTATGATGTCCAAAATGCGTGAATTGAGTGTTGTCTTTCTCTGGGTGCTGGTTTTTGCCTTTCTGGGCCTGATGGTGCTGGAATGGGGGATGGATATTACCGGCATCTCAACGCGCGGAAACGTAATCGGCAAGATTGACGGGCGGAAAATTACCTACGAGGAATTCATGAAGCTGGTGCGCAACGCGGCGGCCAACGAACAGCAGCGAACCGGCAAGCCACTGGATGAAGAAGCGCAGAGAAAACTGCGCAACCAGATCTGGGAGAGTCTGATTCAGCAGGCCGCTCTGGAGAAAGAGCTGAAAAAACATCACATCCAGATCAGCGAAAAGGAAGTGGCCTACCACGTCTTGAACAATCCTCCCAAAGATATTCGGGAAGCGGAAGCCCTGAAAACCGACGGCAAGTTTGATTTCGAGAAATACCGACAGGCCCTGCGCGACCCGCAACTCAATCTGGCCGAACAACTGGGAGAGTTCATCCGGCAGAATCTCCCCTATCAGAAGCTTCAGGAAGTCATCCTGGCCGGTGTGCTGGTCACTGAGGAAGAGGTGAAGGCGGAGTACATGAGCCGGCACGTGAAGGCTCGCATTGAGTACCTGTACTTCCCGCTTTCCAAATTCACCAAAACCCCGGTGGACGTCACCGATGCGGAGGTAAAAGCCTATTACAATGCCCACAAGGAAGACTTTAAAGTGGAAGAAAAGCGCAAGCTGAATTACGTGCTGTTCTCCACAGAACCCACCAGCGAGGACTCGGCCCGGGTGTACAAACTGGCCGAGGACATTCTGGACCAGGCCAGATCCGGTGCGGATTTTTCCAAACTGGCCGATGAATACTCGGAAGATCCCTCGGTCAGCCAGAACCATGGCGATCTGGGCTTCTTTAACCGCCAGACCATGGTGAAGGAATTCAGTGACGCGGCCTTTGCCGCCAAACCCGGAGAGATTGTCGGGCCGGTTAAGACCCGCTTCGGGTTGCACATCATCAAAGTGATTGAGCGGAAAGTGGAAAAGGGTGTCCCGCAGGTTCATGCGGCACATATTCTGCTCAAATTTGAACCCAGCTACCGCACGCTGGATACGGCCATGAACCTGGCCACCAACTTTGCCGAAGAAGCCAAGGACGATGGCTTGAAGCCGGCCGCCGATCGACTGGGATACAAGATTGAGCAAACCCCCGAGTTCGCCCGCCGGAATTTCATCCCCGGGTTCGGCGTTCTACCGGAAGCGGTGGCCTGGGCTTTCGATGCCGACGTCGGTGATGTCTCCAACCCCTATCGGACCAATCGTGGCTATGTGGTTTTCGAACTGGCCGAAGTGCATCCGGCAGGCTATCGGCCCTTCGAGGAGGTGAAGTCCATCTGCAAAAATCGGGTGGAAACCGAAAAACGGAAAGCCCTGCTGCGCCAATATGCCGAACGCTTCCAGCAAGCCGTGCAGTCCGGGCAGTCCTTTGCGAAAATTTTAGCCCAGGACACCGCCCATATTGCCATGTACGATTCGGTGAACTATTTCCCGATGGACGTCATTGTGCCGAAAATCGGCCGAGCGCCGGCGGTGGCTGCGGCCGCATTCCAGTTACCGGTAAAACAACCCTCCGGGCTGCTGGAATCCGACCGTGGATTTTACTACATCCGCGTGCTGGACCGCACCCCCTTCGATCAGGAGGATTACACCAAGCGGCGCGACCAGATCCGAAATTTTCTCCTGCGCCAGAAACAGCAGGAAGTTCTCGCCGATTGGCTGGACCGGATCACCAAGAACGTGAAAGTGGAAGATTACCGGTACAAGTTCTTCCGCAGTTAAACATTGCCCGAAACGCTGAAGTTTAAAAGCCCTGCCCCGAGGCAGGGCTTTTCTTCTTGAGGCGGTCTCGAACAACAACCGGGCGTAAAAGGTCATTGGACCTGCCTCGATTGAATGTAGCGTCTTCACCCCTGCCGCGCAGCCTTTTCGGAACAGGACTTTCTACCACGGATGAAAACGCCCTGCTTGCTTCTTGTTCTTCCACTGATTTCCTGAATACTCTTCTTCACGAACCAGAGGGGTCCGAGGCAATGCAGCTGTTCAGATCCTCCGCCAGCCAATGGGTGATATCAAAAATCAGATTCTCCCCTGCTTTTGTTTTTTTGTTACCAAGTGCAGGGGTGGCGGTAATTTCTCTTCCCCCGGCGAGCAATCTTTTTCCCTTCCATTCGGAAAATGGGATGCGAGCACTTAAATTTTCAACTTCTTTCGATTATTAAAACCGAATACACCGCAAGCAAAATGGAGGATGAACATGGCAACGGCAAGACCCTTTCGGGCCATTCGACCTCGAAAAGAGCTGGCATCTAAAGTGGCGGCTCCCCCCTATGACGTGCTCAGTTCGGAGGAGGCGCGCCAGATGGCCGGCGATAACCCTTACAGTTTTCTGCACATCAACAAGCCGGAAATCGATCTGGAGCCGGGCATCGATCCGTACGATGAGCGGGTTTACCAGAAGGGGGCCGAAAACTTTCGCCGGTTTTTACAGGAAGGCATCCTGTTTCAGGAAGATCGGCCCTGCTTTTACGTGTACCAGCAGGAAACTGAGGACCACCGCCAGGTCGGCCTGGTGGCCTGCGCCTCGGTGGAAGAATACGAAAAGGGGATCATAAAAAAGCATGAGCTGACCCGGCCGGACAAGGAAAACGATCGGGTGCAGCACATCCTGCACCTCAGGGCGCAGGTGGGCCCGGTATTTCTCATGTTCAAAAGCAATGAGGAACTGGAGCGCCTGCTGGAGAACGCCACGCAGGGTACCCCCGAGTACGATTTCGAGGCAGAGGGGGTTCGCAATACCGCCTGGGTGGTCCGTGACCAACAGTTGATCGAAGCCATCCAGAAAGCCTTCCAGCGCCTGGATGCCCTCTACGTGGCCGATGGCCACCATCGTTCCGCAGCCGCCATGCGGGTGAAACAGCAAATGCAACAACAAAATCCCCATCACACCGGCCAGGAGGAGTACAATTTCTTCCTCAGCGTCATTTTCCCCCACACCCATTTGAAAATCCTCGATTACAACCGGGTGGTGCAGGATTTGAAGGGACTGCGTGCATCCGAATTCCTGGAAAGGGTCAAGGAGAAATTTCAGGTGGAGCAGGTAGGGGACAAACCCTATCGTCCCGCGCGCAAGCACGAATTTGGCATGTATCTGGCCGGGCAGTGGTACCGCCTGGTGGCAAAGCCTGGAACCTATCGCGAGGACGATCCGGTGGATCGGCTGGATGTAAGTATTCTGCAAAAAAATTTGCTGGAGCCGCTGCTGGGTATTCAGGACCCGCGCAAGGACAAACGGATCGATTTCATCGGTGGCATTCGCGGTCTGCAGGCCCTGCAGAAAAAGGTGGACGAGGAAGGCTGGGCGGTGGCCTTTGCGCTCTTCCCCACCTCCATCGACGATCTGATTGCCATTGCCGATGCCGGAAAGATCATGCCGCCCAAATCCACCTGGTTCGAGCCCAAATTGCGCAGCGGGCTGTTCAGCCACAGCATTGAGGATTGAGCACGTAGGCATCGGGGCACTGAAGAACGATGTGCGGTGGGCAGGGTGCTGTACCCTCCCCACCGTTTTCACTCCGCCTGAACAGAAACACCCTCGCGGGCCAGCCCCCGGACAACGCTTGCCGCATCCATGGCTTGGATGGCCCTCATGCCCACCTCCCTCGCCGCCCGAACGTTTTCCGCCGTGTCGTCGATGAAAACGACCTGTTCCGGCGCAAGCTGCAATCGGTTTAAGACCTGTTCAAAGATGCGGCGGTCCGGTTTGAGCAGCCCCAATTCAAAGGAAAGGAAAAAATGGCTAAAGCGCTGGAAAAACGGGCAGCGCTGCCGGGCCAGATCCCAGTGCCAGGGATCGGTATTGGAACAGAGGGCAAGATCATAGCCCCGCTCGTGGAGCTTTTCCACCAGACCAGCCATGCCCGGCTTGGGATCCCCGATGACCAGAGCCCAGATCTCCCTGAACTGTTGTTCGGAAATCGGGCAATTCAGCCTGGTCCTGACCCGCTGGTAAAATTGCCGGCCGGTCAACGCGCCGGCCATGAACTGCAGGTGAATCCCGGAAAGAAACAACTGCCGGACTCTTTCCACCGGTTGAGCACACCGGTCAGCCAGGGCGCCCATGGCGCGGTCCGGATGAATATGAACTAGCACGTTGCCCAGATCGAAAATGATGGCCTTAACCGTCATCGCCGAATCCTAACGCGCGCAGGTTTGAGCCCGTCCGCCGTCGATGCTGTAGGTAACGCCGGTAATCCAGCTCGCCCGATCGGAAACCAGAAAGGTAATCAGATCGGCCACCTCTTCCGGGGTACCCACTCGACCCAGGGGATGGGTGGTTTTGCTGTGCTCCAGAAATCGGGCGTAAGCCTCCTCGCTCAGCGCCTCGCGGGTGTGCAACCGGGTCAGCACCACGCCCGGATTGACCGCATTCACCCGGATACCCTTCGGCGCCAGCTCCAACGCCGCGCAGCGGGTAAACTGGTCCAGGCCGGCCTTGCTGACACAATAGGACAGAATGCCGGCAAACGCTCGCAGACCGGCGACAGAAGACACGTTCACGACCGTGCCCTGAGTTTTCTCCAGGTGCGGCACCGCCAGCGACGTGAGATGGATGGCTGCCCGAAGGTTCACCTCCATCAGCCGGTCGTACGCGGCCAGGTCCAGCTCATCCACCCGATCCATGGCGATAATTCCGGCCGCATTGACCAGAATATCCAATCGACCAAATCGTTCGATTGTGGCCGCCATTAGCTGCCCGCGAAATGCCTCACTGGCCAGGTCCCCTGCCAACCAGCTCACCTGTCCCTGCCTTTCGCCAAGCTCCCGGTGCAAGGCTTGCAACTTCTCCTCGTTTCGTCCGGTCAACATCACCCGGGCACCACAGGCGACCAGCCGCCGTGCGGTGGCCTCACCGATGCCGCTGGTAGATCCCGTAACCAGCGCAATCCTGTCGTCTAAGCGAATCTCCATCTGATCCTCCTGTGTTCAAAAACAACCAATCAGTTGCCAAATAAGGTAATTGCCGGGCGGCTCTGCTTCAAGGGATCAGCCAGTTTCCCGCCAGGTAAGGTGAGCCCAATCACCCGGGCAGGCGTTTCCCCTTTTGCCGTTTTTTTGCAATCGCCGGTTTGCTAATTTGTGCTCCACTCAGCAAGAGGAAAAGGCTGGCACATGGAGCAGACTCAGGTAA
>RFHE01000189.1 GCA_003696445.1 Calditrichota bacterium
TGCTCCCGGAAAAAATTGCGCAGAAAAATAAACACCCCCCGCAGCACAATGCCCAGCACGATGGTCCAGCGGATCAGAAAGCCGTAACTGGAGGCGTAATATTTCTGAAAAAACTGGTAAAGCGCTCGATTAAAGGTGATGACGTAGTCCAGATTGTTCTTCTTGGTACTCTCTCCTTTGTAATGAATAATCTGGGTGGTGGGTACATAGTAAATTTTGTAGCCTTTTAAGTTGATCCGGTAGCACAGGTCGATGTCCTCGCAGTACATGAAAAACCGCTCATCAAAAAAACCTACCTCTTCCAGCACCTGGCGTTTTACCATCATGAACGACCCGGAAACGGCAGGCACCGGATAGGTTTCATCCGGATCCAGATAGGTCAGGTTGTACTGGCCAAAAATTTTGCTGTGCGGAAAAAGGCGGCTCAGGCCGGTCACCTTCCAGAAAGCGACCATGGGGGTGGGGATGGCATGGCGGCAATCCACCGAAAAGCTGCCATCGGGATTGATGATTTTGCAGGTGGCGGCCGCTGCATCCGGGGTCCGTTCGAAAAACTCGAGCAGTTTCCGGAAGGTATCCTCCTGGACGACGGTGTCGGGATTAATCATGACCACAAACTCGCCCCGCGCCCTGGCCAGGGCCTGATTGTTGGCCCGCCCGAAGCCCACATTTTCCTGGTTCTCGATGACGATCACATCCGGGAACCGGCGCCTCAACATGGGTACGGTACCATCCACCGAGGCATTGTCCACCACAAAAATTTCGTGCGAAATGCCCTGCAAGGCCCTCTGCAGGGAATGAAGCGCCTGCTGGAGGTAGGCCTTGACGTTGTAGCTAACAATGACGACCGAAATTCTGGGTCTGGCTTCCGTCATTCGTCTTTACCCGCCCGGTTTCCCTGCCGGATTAAAAGCAGAAGGCTTAGCAGCAAGATGCGCAGGTCCATACGCAGGGAGAGATTTTCCACGTAATAGACATCGAACTTTACCCGCTCGCGCAGATCGCGTTGGGAGTGGTCGAATCGGTACTTCACCTGGGCCAGTCCGGTCAGGCCCGGGCGCACCAGTAACCGGCGATGCAAGAAGGGCAATTGCCCACTGTAGCGGCGGTACCATTCGGCGGTCTCGGGGCGCGGCCCCACCAGCGACATATGCCCGATGAAGACACTCCACAGGGCGGGGAGCTTGTAGGCGTAGCTGTTGTACAGAAACTTGCCCAGCGCGTCCAGCTGGGCCCGGTTTACCGAGGCCTGGTAGGCCTGCAGGCACAGGTCATCGCGCGCGCTGATGCGGATCAAATAGAGCGGAAACGGCCGCCCGTATTTGCCCAGGACCGGCACCGCCACCAGCGGGGCCCGACCATAGCGGCGGGCAACCAGCGCCAGCAACACCAGGATAAAAGGGAAACTGAGCAGCAAAATGGAAGCGGCGATCAGCATATCCAGGGTCCGCTTCACCATCCACTGCCACAGGACCATCGGTTCCGGGAACAGGCGCACCAGGGCGTGGCCGGCCAGTTCCGGATTGCGCACCGCCGCCATGTCCTTTAGCTCGGGCAACGTCTTGACCGTTACCCCCAGCCGGTCGCAGGTGGAGAGCAGATGGAGCAATTCCTGGCGCGGAGACCCGTTGAGGGCAATGATGACCTCTTCAATTTTTTTCTCCTGAACCAGGCCGGGCAACTGCTCCAGCCCACTCCAGATCGGATAGCCCTGAAATTCCCTGGCCGTGCTGCGCTTTTCCAGCACGCCCACTACCCGGTAAAGCAGGTGGGGGTTGCCTTCGATGTCCTTGAGCAAATTACGCGCCTTGCGGCTGGTCCCCACCAGCAAGGTGTTTTTGGGCGAGTATTCCAGGATGCGATATCGCTTTTCCAGACCGATGATCCACAGGCGAATCAGGTTTACCAGTACCACCAGTGCCGCCAGGTAAACGAAAAGGGTGGAAATCTGCGAACGATTGAACGGCCGGGTGGGATCGGCAGTAATCAGCCCCAGAACCAGCACCCCGAACAGAATGACCTTGGTGATGCGGGCCGCCTTGTCGAACCGGGACAGATCCCAGGACATGCTGTACAGGCCGTTGAGCCAGAACAGCAAGATCCAGCCCAGGCTCAACAGCAAGCACACCGGCGCTTCGATGAACTCGCTCAGCGGCCGGGTGGTGGGCGGTTGAATCAATCCCGAGTAGAACTTAAACCAGATGGTAACTAGCAGAGCCGCATTCACCCCCACCAGATCCCCCACCAGCAGCCAGATTTGATGCCAGATGCGCGACCAGCTCACCGGCGCCGGGAAAGGGGTTTCCCCGGCCTGGAGGCGGCTCCCCTGTCGGGATTCCAGATAGCCCAGCCGCCACACCCAGTAGAGGGAAAAAACAAAAGCAAGCAAGAACAGCACTGTGGCGGTGAACTCCCGGTAGTAAACCATCAGCACGCCCAGCACCATGTAAAACAGGCCAAACAGCCACATCAACACCACGGTTTGTCCGTGAGTAAGGCCCAGTTTGAGCAATCGGTGATGAATGTGCTCGCGGTCCGGTTTGAAAGGATTTTCGCCCCGGCCCAGCCGCCGCAGAAAGGAAGTCAGCGTATCGGTAAGCGGCACCCCCAGCAGCACCAGGGCGGCCAGAAAATACACGTTGTTGCTGTTGGCCACCTTCAGCCCCTCCAGGGAGCAGAAAGCCAGCAGGTAGCCCAGTTGCAGGCTGCCCACATCGCCCATAAAAATGGAAGCCGGATGCACGTTAAAGCGCAGAAAGCCCAGAATGGCCGCCACACAGATCAGGGTCATGACCAGCAGGGTTTCGTTCATGCCCATGTGAGCGATCAGCGCAAAGCCCAGCAGAGCAATCAGGCTGATGCCGGCAGCCAGCCCGTCCAGGCCATCGATCAGATTGACCGCATTAATGATGTAAACGAACCACAGCAGGCTGAATGGCAGGGCAAAGTGGCCCAGCGAGAGCATGTGGCCGTGAGGCCCGACAAAGGCTTCCACCACCGTGCCCCCGAGCACAGCCACCCCTGCAGCCACAAACTCCCCAGAAAACTTGCTCACTGAACCCAGCCCCCTCACATCGTCCACCAGTCCCACCAGAACGATGATCAGGTACCCGGCAAAAAAGCCCCCGTATCGGAACCAGATTGACCAGGGCAGCAGGCCCACCGCACAGGCCAGTACCAGGCCGGTCCAGAAGCCCAGGGCAATGCCTAACCCACCCAGAACCGGCTTAAATTCGGTGTGGATTCTGCGCGCCGTAGGCAGAGAGCCGATGCGGTGGCGCAGCGCGAAACCTCGCACCAGCCGCACTGTCCACAGAGAAATCAGAAAAGCCGTAGCGGAGACCAGAAGGAGTTTCATCATTTAATGTTGTTTGTTAGCCTGACAAACTGGCCTCTCAATTTACGGAGGAATGGGCAATTTTGCACCGAAAAACCCTCAGGTCCGCGGTGAGGGGGCCCGCGCCGGGTCCACCTGTTCCAGCAACTGGTCCAGCCGACGGAGGATGTCCGGCCACCGGTAACGCTTTTCAATGAATCGGCGCGCCGCCCCCCCGATGCGACGGCCAAGCTCCGGGTCGGCCAACAGGTGTTCAATATGCTGCAGGTACTGTTCGGGCGTCTCGGCCACCAGCAACTCCCTGCCCGGGGTGGCGTTAATCCCTTCATTGCCGATGGGCGAACTGATCACCGGCAAGCCACAGGCCATGGCTTCCAGAATTTTGTTTTGAACCCCGGCGCCCACCCGAATGGGGGCCACCGCACACAGGGCAGACCAGAGGTATTCCCGCACATCGGGCACATAACCAGTCACCACGATTCCGGGCCTACGGGCCAGCTCCTGAATGCCCCGGGAAGGGAAAGCCCCCACGATGTAAAACTCCAGATCGGGCTCAACGGCCTGGAGCCGGGGAAACACCTCTCGGGCGAAAAAAAGCACCGCATCCTGATTGGGAAAAGTGCGCATGTTGCCCAGAAAGACAATGCGGCGGGGCTGTTCCGGCCGCTGCGCAGCCGGATGAAAGTAGTCTAAATCCACCCCGTTTTCCAGGACCTCCAGGGGGGCGCCGGGCGAAAGGTTCAGCAAATACTGCCGATCCACCTCGGAAATCACAAAGCTGCGATCAAACTCCCGCACAATCTGGGCTTCGTACCGGCGAACGCGACGGGATTCCAGGAGATTTACCCACTTGAACCAGCCGGACCGGTAGGCTTTGGCTCGTTCGTAATTGAGCGAAATGGCATCGGTCAGGTCAATAAAGCGGCCAAGCTCCCGACGGTGGCGCACGTACTGGGCCATCCGGATTAAATGAACAAACACCACCTGATACGCATTTTCCGCCAGCTCCCGATCCACGGCCCGCTGAAGCCGGCTCGCATAATAGTAGTGGCACTGAAGGGGCAACCGCCCCCAGATGCCCCGAAAGGCTTTCCAGTAAGAGGCCAGCCGGGGAATGCGAACCGGAATCACCCGGTGTACCTGCGAACGGAATTCCTGCAGCCGGGCCAGGTCCTCTTCCCGCTCGTAGGCCGCTATCACCGTCACCCGGTGCTGCGCCGCAAGGTGTTGAATGATGTGGTAGGCACGCAGCTTGTCCCCGCCAATGGGGGGATAAGGGAAGCGCGAGGTGAGAAAGAGAATGTTCATTCCTTTTCCAGCATCTTGTCAATCAGCGCCACGATGCGGGCTGCGGCCTGCCCGTCGCCAAAGTCAGTCCCCTGGCACCGCACTCGAACCTCCCGAGTTGCAGCCGCCAGAATTTTTTCTGCACTGGCACCGGTCAACACATTGGCCCCGGCCGCCACCGTTTCCGGCCACTCGGTCTCCTCCCGCAGGGTCACACAGGGCACCTCCAGAAAGTAGGCCTCCTTCTGCATGCCGCCGCTGTCGGTCAGTACTTTGGCCGCATTTTTCTGCAGCACCAGCACATCCAGGTAGGAAACCGGATCGATGAAGCGGATGTTCGGCCAGTTCCTTTCGCCGAAGTGCGTCTGAATAAAACGCCGGGTTCTGGGGTGCACCGGAAAGACCACCGGCAGCGGGAGTCGGGCAAAGGCCTTCAGAATTTCGTTCAACCGTTCGGGCTGATCGGTATTTTCGGCCCGATGGACGGTGGCCAGGTAATAGGCCTTCGGGCTCAGTCCCAGCCGATCCAGGATGCGACTGTGCTGTTCGGCCAGCGGCAGATGCCGCAGCAACGCGTCGTACATCACATCCCCGGTCCAGTAAACCCCTTGCAGCTGGCCTTCGGCCTTCAGATTTTTGACGGCCGTCCGAGTGGGGCAGAACAGCAAACTGGCCAGGCGGTCCGCCACAATGCGATTAATCTCTTCGGGCATTTTGCGATTGAAGCTGCGCAGTCCGGCCTCCACATGGGCCACCGGCACATTCAATTTGGCCGCCGCCAGCGCGCCGGCCAGCGTGGAGTTGGTGTCCCCGTAAACCAGCACCAGGGCGGGCTTTTCCTGCAGCAACACCGCTTCGATGCGCATCAGCATAAAACCGGTTTGCCGGCCATGGGGGTGGGAACCCACCTCCAGATTGTAATCGGGCTCGGGAATCTGCAATTGCTGAAAAAAGATGTGGGACATTTCCGGATTGTAATGCTGGCCGGTATGGATCAGAACTTCTCGGAACTGTTTGCGGAGCAATTCGGAAACCGGTGCGCACTTAATGAACTGAGGCCGGGCGCCCACAATGGTGGCAATTTTTTTTCTCATGTTCGATTCAGAAGTTCATCCACCGCGCTAAGCAAAATGTTTTCCTCATGTTCCCAGCAAAACCGCTCCCGGACGGCCTTTCGCCCGCGCTGGCCCATGCTGTGGCGAATTTCTTCATTTTCCAGCAGGAAGGCAATGGCGCGGGAAATTTCCTCCGGCCGGGTGGGATCCACCAGCACGCCGCAACCGGTTCCCTCCACCACCTCGGCATAATTTTTAAAATGAGAAGCCACCACCGGTAAACCGGCCGCCATGTATTCGAACAATTTGTTGGGCAGGCCGTGCACGTTGTTGGGAATGGGCAGATAGTTCAACAGCCCCACCTTGGCCCTGACCAGCCAGTCCGCCACCTGTTCGTAGGGGACTTTGCCGGTCACCGTCACCCGCTTGTCCAGTCCCAGCCGGCTGATTAGCTGTGTGATGCGGGCTTCGAATTCCCGGGACTGAAACGCACCCACGAACACCATCCGCAAATCCGGGTAACGCGGCGCCAGCATACCCAGTGCCTCGATGAGCTGGGCAATGCCGCGGTCGTCGATCAGGTAGCCCAGGCAAACCAGCAGGTTTTCTTTTTTCCCCTCCGTTTTGAGCCCTGCGAATTGCGCCAGATGGGGCACATTGCGGATGCGGCATTTTTTTACCCCTGGAACCGTCCGGTAACGCCGGCCGATGTCGTCCACCGGATACCAGATCATGTCCACCCACCTCAGAGCCACAGCTTCCACAAGCTGGTAGATTCGGGCAACCACGTTGCGAACCGGCGCCGGAATCCACAATTTCTCCTGGATCATTTCCACGTAGTTTTCGTGAATGTCGTACACCACGCGCCCGCGCTTCCAGGTTTTCAGAAGGGGCACCAGCGGCAACAACTCCGGGTCGTGCAGAATGTACACCTGACCCTGCAGGGCAGGCAGTCGCTTGAGTAGGGCCAGATAGGTGTTGATTCGGGAAGATTTGCTCTGCCATTCAGGCAGGCCCAAAACGGTGAGCGAGGGTGAAAAACGCCGGTACTCAAACGGGGCACAGATGTGCATCTCCACCCGATGCTTTTTTGCCAGCGAACGGGCCTGGCGGTGAAACACCCGGGGATCGTCGTATGGGTGGACGGTGCTTAAAATAATAATCGTGTTCATTCGGGAAACGAATCGATGTTGAGACGCAAA
>RFHE01000190.1 GCA_003696445.1 Calditrichota bacterium
CATTGCCGATATCTTCGAGGCGCTTACCGCGCGAGATCGCCCCTACAAAAAACCCATGAAGTTAAGTGAAGCGGTGAAAATTTTGGGTGAAATGTGCCGTGCCGGCCACATCGACCCGGATATATACAATCTGTTCATCCAGACCAACCTGTTCCGAGAGTATGCGGAGAAGGAACTGAACCGCGAGCAGATCGATGTGGATGTGGCCGAATAGTTTCCCCCGGGGAATTCCCGTACGCCGGCATTAAACCCATTGCACGCAGCGCACCCCTCCTGCTTTCATTTTTTGCCCCTGTTTGGCTTACCCGCCGAAAGGGGCCTGTGAAAAGCGCTACCGATTTTAGTGCAAACGCTTAACCGGTTGCTTTAACCTTTCCCATTTAATAAAATGACCTTGCAACACAAAACCCCGAAAAGCAAAACATGTAGAAGGAGTTGAGCCATGGCCGAAACGTATTACAATTTTATTAACGGAGAATGGTGCGAGGCCAGCACAGGCGAGCGGTTCGAGAACCGCAATCCAGCCAACTGGGACGAGGTGGTGGGCACCTTTCCCAAAAGCAGTTCAGTGGATGTGGATCGTGCAGTAAAAGCAGCGCGGGAAGCCTTTGAGGAATGGCGATTGATGCCGGCGCCTAAACGCGGCATGATCCTGAAGAAAGTAGGCGACCTGCTTACCCAACGAAAGGAGGAGTTGGCCCGGCTGATGACCCGGGAAATGGGCAAAGTGCTCACCGAGACCCGCGGCGATGTTCAGGAGGGGATCGACACGGCCTACTACGCTGCCACGGAAGGGCGCCGCCTGTTCGGTCACAATGCCCCCTCGGAACTGCCTAACAAAATGAATTTGTCTTTCCGAATCCCGGTAGGGGTGGCTGGCATCATCACGCCGTGGAATTTTCCCATGGCCATTCCCACCTGGAAAATTTTTCCTGCGTTGCTTTGTGGTAACACGGTAGTGTTCAAACCGGCCAGCGATACCCCGGCCACGGCAACCAAGTTGGTGGAAATTCTCCTGGAAGCCGGCGTGCCACCGAAGGTGATCAACCTGGTTCACGGGGGGGGCAATCAGGTGGGCATGCCCCTGGTGGAACATCCCGAAGTGGATCTGATCAGCTTTACCGGGTCCTCTGCGGTCGGCCAGTTGATTAACGCCAAAGCGGGCAAGCAATTGAAACGGGTGTCGCTGGAACTGGGCGGTAAAAACGGCATGATCGTGATGCCCGATGCGCGCCTGGATTTGGCCCTGGACGGCGTGTTGTGGGGAGCCTTCGGAACCACCGGACAGCGCTGCACCGCCACCAGCCGGCTCATTTTGCACAAGGATGTCCACGACAAGTTTGTTGACATGCTGGTGGAACGCACCTCCCAGTTACGCTTGGGCGATGGCCTGTTGCCCGATACCGATGTGGGGCCGGTCATTAACCAAGCCGCCCGCGAACGTATCCATTCCTACGTGGAAATCGGCAAAAAAGAAGGCGCCACCCTCCTGGTTGGCGGTGAACCGGCCACCGAGGGTAACCTGAGCAAGGGCTGGTTCTACAAGCCCACCATCTTTGTGGATGTAAAACCGGGGATGCGGATTGAGCAGGAAGAAATCTTCGGTCCCGTGCTATCGGTGATCAAGGTAAACGATTTTGATGAAGCCATTCGCGTGATTAACGATACTGAATACGGTCTGTCTTCCTCGATTTACACGCAGGATGTCAACCTGGCTTTCCGAGCCATGCGGGACATCAATGCGGGTATTACCTACATCAACGGGCCTACCATTGGTGCCGAAGCCCACATGCCTTTTGGCGGCACCAAGCACACCGGTAACGGGCATCGTGAAGGCGGCTGGGAAGTTTACGATTTTTACACTGAAACCAAAGTGGTTTACGTGGATTTTTCCGGCCGGCTGCAGCGCGCTCAGATCGATGTGGAATACGATTAATCGCCGCCAGCCGGGACTTTGTCCAGTCACAACACCGGAATGGGATACCATTCCGGTGTTGTTTACTGCACAGCTTTCCTGCCGAGGTTTATTTTGAAACGATTGTGATTCTCCAGGCCCGCTTTCGGCAGGCTTGTTCTGTAAGACTTTTGCCCAATCCCTGAAGCAGTGCCCATTCTGTCCGGACTTCTCGATCGCAAGGCAATCAAGAAAACATTTTATCCCTTAATGTTTGTTTTTTAAATTGAAAAGTTTATTTGACTTGTTCAAAACCGAAAGCAAAATGGAGTTCCACCTTGAGCATGAAGCAATTCGGAAAGCAGGGCCTTGGTTGGATGGCGTTCTTGTTTGGTATTGCCCTGGCTTTAGCAGGGTGCCAGAAGGCGGTGCAGAAACAGCCCTCGGCCCCTGCCATCAGTTCGCCGGTCGGACAGCTACGGGTAGTGACCGTTGCCCGGGAAAATGTTCGGGAAAAACCCAATGGAAAAATCATTGGGCGAGTCCATCGTGGCGACTCGCTGAGAATTCTAGCCCGCAAAGCCAACTGGCTTCAATTCCGGTCCAAAAAATTTAAGAATGCCTATTTGTGGGCTCCTTCGGCGGGTTTTGAATATTTGAACCTGTACAGTCCTTATTTTTATTATGATACAACTGCTCGCGCTTTTCGGCCCGTCGCTTATTTCCAGGCCATTTTTTCTGATTCGGGAACGATTCAGCAGGAAACCAGTAAGGAGTATGAATTATTTTTTGGTGATGTGGGCTTGGGAGAACATGAAGAAATGGTCATGGAAGTGGTGACTACCACCACCGAGACCGTTCGACATGGGATCACGCTTTTTGTCAGCAAACCCGATCAAAAAATCACCCGGGTCAAAGTGGACTTTTTTAAACCGGTAAATGGTTATGCGGCAGCTCTTCAAAAATGTGGATTGCCGGTAGTCAAGCCATCGTTGGAAAACAGCGGCCATCTCATCTGGAAGCCCGGGACTCTGGTGGCCGATCTCACGGTGGATCTGGAGCGCAAAGAGTGGGAAAGCAGCACGATCAGTTCAGTTTGGTATTATAAATAACAGTTTTGAACGGTTTTTTCGTTAAATTGCAGGTGAAAACAAAGCAGGAGTCAGTTTCATGAAGCATATCGTGTTGGCAACCATTTTGTTACTGAGCAGTTTTCTAGTAGCGTGCGAAAATTCGCATGAGGGAGAATCCAGCAAAGCAGTGGCAAATAAAGCTCACGAAAATACAGCCGGTACAGCCGACCAACTCCAGTCCAACCAGGCTCAACTGGCCCCGGATTTTGCTCTCAAAAATGCTAATGGCGAAACCATTCGCCTTTCCGATTTTCGAGGTAAATTGGTGCTGGTGGATTTCTGGGCGACCTGGTGTGGTCCCTGCCGGATGGAAATCCCCGGTTTCGTCAAATTGTACAATCAGTACAAGGACAAAGGATTGGTCATTATCGGCGTTTCGCTGGATCAGAACGGCTGGGATGCAGTGAACCCATTCGTAAAGGAATTTAATATTCCCTATCCCATTGTGATTGCCACCCACGAGGTGACCGAAGCCTACGGCGGCATTCCGGCCATACCAACCACCTTTATTATCTCGCCGAAAGGAGAGATTTTGGAAAAGGTAGTCGGTTTCCGGCCACACGAGTATTTTGAGAAGAAAATTAAGGCAAACCTCCCCAGCTGAAACAGCATAACAACCGTACACAGATGAAGCGATTGATCCGGAAATCCGCCTAAGGGGATGGCGTACCCGGCGCAATTCCACTCGGCGAAATCCCCCAACAGATGGCGAATTTTCGGACAGAAAGGTGACTATGGTCACAACCGGCGAAATTAGAAAAATGTCTAATCTATTGTAACTTATAGAATTAGCTTGAATCTAAATTTTACAAAACTTTTTGGTATGAAATTTGTAATTATTGATGGAGTAGGGTTGGAAGTGAAGAACGTTTTTGTTAATTGTTTTCAAAACTTTACCGGGAAAGGGAAAAGGCCATGAAGATGAAAATTAAACTAAAAATGAAAATCAAGCGTTATCGCGGCCAGCAATAAGCATGAAGGCCCCTCTGCTGAGAGGGGCTTTTTTTTTTATTGCCTGCTCTGAAAATTGCGTGCGCTCAAAATTACGCATCAAAAATGATCTTTTCTCTTCCGATGCCAAGGTTGTTTCCAACTCCCTTAGAAATCTACCATTAAAGACCACCCTCCACATCCCAGAGAACTTAACAGCATGGAGCAATGGAGCACCGCAGTCTCGCCAATGATAATCGTTGCCCTTTACATTCCCAATGGGGCAGGTAGAGGGTGTACTGTTTTCCCAAATGTACCCAGCGCCGCTAAAAATTAGCGAGCGGTGATTGGCAAAACGCAGCCCTAACGCTTAATCTGTGATTATGTTTGCTCAGCAATAAAGCCGTATGGAAACCCCACAGGACACTGTTCAGCCCAGTTGTAAGGCGGCGGCCGCTTGCCCCAAACTGATGCTCTCGTCGTTGGGAGAAACGGCATGAGGAAACCAGAGTTGTAGGGTGGAAGGGATTTGCTTGTGCAATAACTCGATGAGCAAGGAATTCTGGAATACCCCTCCGGCACACACCACAATATTGGTCCCGAATTGCCGGGCCAGCCTGTCTCCGATCTTCACACAAGTGTTCGCCAAGGCTTGGTGGAATGCCCGGGCTATTTGTGGAATGGGACGGCCTTGTTGGCGGTCTGCAATTACTTGTGCCAGCAAGGGGCGATAGTCCAGATCCGGGAAGGGATAGGGGGGGACTTCTGGCGAACGACGGGCTTGCTGCTCCAGCCAGATGGCCGCCTGCCCTTCGAAGGTCATCGGTTGGGTAAATCCGAGGAGCGCGGCAACGGTATCGAATAGTCGCCCCATGGAGGTGGTGGGAAAAGCTCGCACGCCTTGCTGCACCAGTTGGAAGGCCAGATTAAAGGTTTTCGGAAAGCGAAAAGGTGGAGCATGCAGATCGGGAAGCTCAGCGAGTTGGGCCAGAAAGCCTGCGGCAGCCTGCACCGGATTGCGGGCGGCTGCATCACCACCAGGGAGGAACGCCGGAAACAGATGGTGAATACGGTTTAGGCCTTCTTTCAGACTGCCAACGAACACCTCTCCTCCCCAGATGCTCCCGTCATCTCCATAGCCGGTTCCGTCTAGGGCAATACCAATCACCGTCTGTTCCCAGGCATTCCTTTCGGCCAACACCGCATAAATATGTGCCCGATGGTGTTGGACGGCCATTCGCTGCCTGCCCAGTTCCTGCGCCAGCTGCGTCGAGTGGTAACCCGGATGGGCATCGTGCACCACCAGTGTGTCCTCCAGCGGGACGCGGTACATGGCGGTCAGGTCGTGAAGGGTTTGCTGGAAACTCTCCCGCACTGAATAATACTCCAAATCCCCGATGTAAGGACTGACGTAGGCCTTTCCGTTAACCACCAGCGTGAGGGTATTTTTAAGATCGGCGCCCACCCCTAAGACGGGTTGTTTTACAGGCATATTCGTCACAGCGGCCGGAGCATATCCCCGCGAGCGGCGGACAAATAGTTTGCCGTACGGGGTGACGCGGACTACAGAATCGTCCACTCGGCGGGCGATGGCACGCTCGCCGATCAGAAAGGCATCGGCGATGCCCTGTAATCGGCGCCGGGCATCATCGTCGCGATAGGCAATGGGCTCGCTGGAGCGATTTCCGCTGGTCATGACCAGCAGGGATGGTGCACCTGCTCGGAAGAGGAGATAATGCAGGGGCGTGTAGGGAAGCATGATTCCCAATTCCGTATTCTCCGGCGCCAGGGATTCGGGTAGGGCTGTGCGGGCCTCCGGGTTCCTGGGCAGCAGAACGATGGGGCGGGCTACGGCAGTGAGCAACTGGGCGGCATCCTCGGAAAGAAGAACCCAGCGCTGCACTTCCTCCAACGAAGAAGCCATCAGCGCAAAAGGTTTTTCTTTGCGATATTTGCGAGTGCGCAGCGCTTCCACAGCCCTTGCATTGCGCGCATCGCAGGCCAGATGGTAGCCTCCCAATCCCTTAATGGCCACAATGTCCCCTGCGGCCAGCAGCCGTGCACATTGCTTAATTGCCTCGTACCCCCGGGCACGTTCTTCTCCATGTTTCTCCAGAAAGTAGGTAGGCCCGCAGTGTGGGCAGGCTGTGGGTTGGGCATGAAAACGCCGGTTGGACGGGTCGTGGTACTCTGCCTGGCATGCCGGACACATGGGCCAAGGCCGCATAGTGGTTTGTTCCCGGTCGTAAGGCAGGGCCAGAATAATACTGTAGCGGGGCCCGCAATGCGTGCAGTTAATGTAGGGATAGCGATAGCGCCGGTCCACGGGATTAAACAATTCCTGCAAACAAGCCTGGCAGACGTGTAGATCGGGGGAGATACCGGTTTCCAGTGGAGTATCCCGACGGCTTGTACGGATTTCAAACCGGCTGTAGCCTTCCGGTGGAGCGGATTGCACGCTCACCTGCTCTATCCGGGCTGCCTCCGGTGCAAGAGTGGTTAATTCCTTAACAAAGGCTTCCAGAGGTTGGGGTTGGTCGGCCTCCAGGTGGATTTGAACTCCCTCACCGCTATTGAGTACCCAGCCATTTAGCCTGTACTTCTGGGCCAGCCGGTAAACAAAAGGCCGAAAGCCAACTCCCTGAACAATGCCCTGCACAACAATGCGGCGCGCCAGTAAAGCCATGGTTTTAAAGAGTTTGGAAAATGTAGAGAGCCAAGAAAATACTCAGCAAGCCGGAAGCGCCGGTAAGCAGGTTGTAAATGAGTGGACGTTGTTCGAAGCGCTGAAAGGGCAGGGCCAACAGGGTCGTGATGGCTCCCATACCCAGGATAGAGCCCGCACCAAAACACAGGGCGTAGCCCAGCGCTTGAAGACGCGAGGGGAGAGTTGCCGCAACCAGCAATAGCAAAGCACCGCTGCCGGCCATCCCATGCACCAGGCCCACCAGGTAGCCCCGCCAGCCCTGGCGCAGGAAAGGAAATGTATGGGGATGGGGATGAGAACCGACATGGGCGTGGGGGATCCCATCGTGGGTGTGTACATGCAGGTGGCGCAAGCGCCGCAGGGTATCTCGAAGTGCCAGGCCGCCCAGCAGCAGTAACATAAGGGCCACAGGAAGCTCAAAATAGGGCAGCCACTGGGAGGCCAGTTCAATCCGCAACGTGTTCACCACCAGCACGGCCAGCGTTAGCGTGGTCGTGTGCCCGGCACCCCAGGCCAGACCCATCCGGAGGGCACGGCTCCACTTTTTTTCTCGATGAAGCAGGGTGGACACCGCCAGCACGTGATCGGGCTCGAAGGCGTGCTTAAAACCGCTGAGAAGACCAAAGGCAAAGACGAGAACGTTCATGGCCTTAAGAGGTTTTGCTTACAGGAATCTGTTTCTGGAGAAAGGCCAGCCAGGCGGTCAATCCCTGCTCTCCCCGTGCCGAAGTTTCCAACACGGTCATACCCGGCCGAACCTTTTGAATATTTTCTAAGGCCAGGCGGCGGTTAAAACCCGCTACGTCGGCCAGATCCATTTTCGTGAGTACGGCCACATCGGCCGAGTTGAAAATGGTCGGATACTTCAGGGGCTTGTCCTCCCCTTCCGTCACCGAAAAAAGCACCGCCCGCAGGTTTTCCCCCAGATCGTAACTGGCCGGACAGACCAGATTGCCTACGTTTTCTATGAACAATAGATCCAGTGTTTCCAGCGACCAACCTTTCAGGGCGCGCCCGATCATCTCCGCTTCCAGATGGCAGGTGGTTCCCGTGCTGATTTGCCGTACAGGCGCACCACTCTGTGCCAGACGCCTGGCGTCGTTTTCTGTGGCCAGGTCGCCAACCAGAGCCGCAACATGGTAACCCTGTTCACGCAGCACCAGCAGGCTTTTCTGGAGCAGGGAGGTTTTTCCGGCCCCGGGGCTGGAAACCAGGTTGACCACAAAAACGCCGGCTTCCCGGAAGCGCTGGCGCAGGCCCCGAGCCAGCTGGTCGTTCTTTTTTAAAATGCCTTTACGAACTTCCAAAATTCGGGGGGTATTCATGGCCTCTCCTCAGTCAGCAAAGTCAGGGAGGCAAGTTCCAGCTCTTTGCCCTGGCGAATGTCTCCGCAAAATTCATTACAAACGGGACAGCGCAATATAAAGCCCGCAGGCACCTCGCGTTCCGCATGGCAGTGCGGGCAGAAAATGCGGATCGGGAGTTCCTCAATCTCCAGCTTCGCCCCTTCCAGCATCGTGCCTTCGGAGGCGGCCTCAAACGCAAACTGCAATGCTTCTGGTACCACCCCGGAAAGCGCACCAACGCGAACGCGAACCGACTCGATATGGGTAGCCCCTGCCTGTTTTGCCTCTGCTTCGGCCAGTTCAATCAGGCTCAGGGCTACAGAAAGCTCATGCACTGTTTATACCCGCTTTCTCTTTGCTTACAAATTACAAGAATTAGGGTAACTGCGCAAGGGCAGGTAGAATGTAGTCCACTAAAAAGCAGGCTTCTGTTCAAGGCAATGCGTTAAATGATGCATGCAATGCTACCCCTTCATTCTGTTTAAATATTGCTCGTTTAATCACTGTACACCGCTTCCATTTACCCACAGCCGGCTTCAGGCAGGGGAGGATATTTTGAAGATTTTGCAACAAGACAGGGGTTAACAGCCTGAACGAGAAAAAAACTCAAAATTTTGCCCTTCATCCTCTTGACTGGAAAAAGACAAGGGAGTAATTTGTTTCAAACCCAACCTTCGGAGGTGCGTATGAGCGCAATCGAAGTTCTTGAACGCTGGGAGGAGAGGGGATACCTTGATGATCGCATCAGCCGGCGCGAGTTCCTTAAATTTTGTGGTCGAATGGCCGTCCTGCTGGGTCTATCCAATTCCATGATTCCACAGATTGCCGAAGCGGTTGAACAAACGGTTCAGCAACGGCGCCCTTCCGTCATCTGGCTGGAGTTTCAGGATTGTGCGGGCAACACCGAATCCTTTACCCGGGCCAATTCACCCTCGGTTTCTCAGGCGGTACTGGAGTCCATTTCGCTGGATTATCACGAAACGCTTATGGCGGCGGCCGGGCACCAGGCCGAAGAAGCCCGCCAGCGCGCCCTTGAGGAAAACAGCGGCAAACTGATTGTGGTTGTTGAAGGGTCCATTCCCACCAAAGACGACGGGGTGTACTGTACGGTTGGCGGAAAGACAGCCTTGCAAATTCTGCAAGAGGTTGAACCACATGCGCTAGCCTTTGTGGCTGTTGGTACTTGCGCGGCCTTCGGCGGCATTCCCATGGCCAGACCCAATCCGACCGGCGCGGTAGGATTGGAAAGTGTGATCCGGACCAAACCTATCATCAACGCGCCGGGTTGCCCGGCCAATCCCGATGTAATGATGGGCATACTGGTCCACTACCTGGTCTTTGGTCGCCTGCCCGAGTTGGATGCCAAAAAACGTCCCCTGTTTGCTTTTGGCAAACGCATTCACGATACCTGCGAGCGCCGTCCACATTTCGACGCCGGACAGTTCGCCCTTTCCTTCGATGATTTCGGCGCTCGTAACGGGTTTTGCCTCTACAAACTGGGCTGCAAAGGACCGGAGACCTACAACATCTGTGCTTCCTGGCGATGGAACATGGGGGCCAGTTGGCCGGTCAAAGCCGGACATCCTTGCATCGGTTGTTCCGAACCGGCCTTCTGGGATAGGTTTACGCCCTTCTACGAGCGCATTCCTCTGGCGGCGGGCTTTGGTGTGGAGGCCAGAGCAGACGATATCGGTAAAGTGGCCGTGGGCGTAACGGCGGCAGGCATTGCTGCCCATGCCATCTACACGGCAGCTGTGCGAAAGGCCGAGCAAAAAGCGGTGGAGTTGGATAAGAAGGGGAAAGAAGAATCCAACGAATCCTAAAGGAGGTGCGTCATGGCCCGTGTTGTAGTCGATCCCATCACCCGCATTGAAGGGCACCTTCGCATCGAAGCAGAAGTCAAAAATGGAAAAATAAGCAATGCCTATTCGTCCTGTACCATGTGGCGGGGGATTGAGCGCATTCTTAAGGGTCGGGATCCCCGGGACGCCTGGGCGTTCACTCAGCGGATTTGCGGGGTCTGCACTACGGTGCATGCTTTTGCTTCCATTCGGGCTGTGGAAGATGCCCTGGGCATCGAAATTCCTCCACTGGCTCAAGCCCTGCGCAATTTAATGATCGCCACCCAGCACATTCATGACCATACCATGCATTTTTACCACCTCCATGCCCTGGACTGGGTGAACGTGCCCAATGCTTTGAAAGCCGATCCAAAGAAGACCTCGGCACTGGCGCAGTCCCTGTCCAACTGGCCGAATTCTTCGCCGGGCTATTTCAAGACGTTAAAAGAAAAACTGACTCGCTTTGTGGAATCCGGACAATTAGGCATCTTTGCCAACGCTTACTGGGATCACCCGGCTTACAAATTACCGGCCGAGGTGGATTTGTTGGCCGTGGCCCATTATCTAGAGGCGTTGGACTGGCAACGCCACATTGTACGTATCCATACTTACCTGGGAGGGAAAAATCCCCATCCCAACTTTCTGGTAGGCGGTGTGCCCGCTTCGGTTAATCTCTCTTCGCCCAGCGTAATCAACACGGAAGTGCTTTCCACCATTAAAACCCATGTGGACCAGGCAGTCCGTTTTGTCCGGGAAGTTTACCTGCCTGATCTGCTTGCCATTGCTTCTTTTTACAAGGAGTGGGCCCGCTGGGGTGCTGGTGTGGGCAATTATCTGGTTTACGGGGATCTACCCGAAGGGCGCACATCGGACGTCGCCGGGTTGTTTCTGCCCCGGGGCGCTATTTTGAATCGCGATCTGTCCAAGATCTACGACGTGGATCCCAAAGATCCTGAGCAGGTGCAGGAGTCGGTGGCGCATTCCTGGTATCAGTACGCTAAAGGAGATGGCGCACTGCTTCATCCATTTGAAGGCGAAACCGAGCCCAATTTTACCGGCCCGCAGCCGCCATACGAATATTTGAACGTGGATCACAAATACTCCTGGCTGAAGGCACCGCGCTGGAAAGGCCATCCTATGGAAGTGGGTCCGCTGGCCCGCATGCTGGTGGCTTACGCTAAAGGGCACCCCTCCGTAAAGGAGAAAGTCGATTTTGCCTTGAAAAAGCTGAACGTGCCTCTCACCGCTCTATTCTCCACGCTTGGGCGCACAGCTGCCCGGGGCATTGAAGCGTGGGTACTTGCCGACTACCTGGAGAACCTATATGGTCAGATCGTCGATCTGATTCGGGCGGGAAATACCAGCACGTTTAATGCAGAAAAATGGGATGCCGAGACCTGGCCTTCCGAAGCGAGAGGATTTGGTTACATGGAAGCGCCACGAGGTGCCCTGGGGCATTGGGTCACCATCAAGGATAAGAAAATTGAACATTACCAGGCCGTGGTTCCTTCCACATGGAACGGTGGTCCGCGAGATGCCGACGGCCAGCCCGGCCCCTACGAAGCTTCTCTGCAGGGCACCCCCGTGCACGATCCGGCAAAACCGTTGGAAATTCTCCGCACCGTTCATTCTTTTGATCCCTGCATGGCCTGTGCGGCTCATGTGTACGACCCGGAAGGCCGGGAAATTGTTCAGGTTCACATCCAGTAGGAGGCTACCATGGCCGTTGCCACAGCAGAAAAACGCCGGGAGGGAATGATTCTGGTCAAAGTGTGGGAACCTACGGTTCGCGTCACCCACTGGCTGCTTTTTCTAAGCATAACCACCCTCTGCATTACCGGCTATTTAATTGGTAATCCAACCTTCTCCTCCCCACAAGAGGCGGCCAAAACCTTTACCTTTGGAACCATTCGGTTTCTGCATTTTGCCGCCGCTTACGTTTTACTGGCCACTTTTTTAATTCGCCTGTACTGGGGATTTGTAGGCAACCGGTATGCCCGGTGGAGCACCCTGTTACCCATTACCGGGAAGCGCTGGCGTGCCATCTGGAAGGAAGTGCTGGATCTGGCTCTTCCCAAAGGCAAATTTAGGGTGTACACCGGGCATTCCCCACTGGCCAATGTGTTCTATGTGCTGGTGTATCTGGCTGTGCTTTTTAGCTTGGTGAGTGGGTTTACCATGTACGGAGCAGCCCACTATACGCCGTTCTGGCGTACCATCTCGGCCTGGGGACTGGCCCTGTTCGGCAATAATCTGAATACGGTTCACTTCTGGCATCACTGGTTGCTGTGGTTTTTTATCCTTTTCTTTCTGATGCACCTGTATCTGGTGATCTACACCATTGTGGTTTCCCGGACCACGGAAATTGACACCATGATTAGCGGGTACAAATTTGTTGTGGAGGAAACCCTCTCGGAGGAAGCCGAGTGAAGGTTACCGTGTTGGGTGTGGGCAACACACTGCTCGGGGATGAAGGGGTTGGCGTGCACCTGCTCCGCCTGCTCCGGGAGGAAAACTTGCCCGAAGAGGTGGAGCTCCTGGACGGGGGCACCCGTGGCCTGGCCCTCTTTCCTTATCTGGAAGAAACCACTCACCTGCTGGTTCTGGATGCGGTAGGTTTAAATGGAAAGCCCGGCACGGTGGTGAGCTTAAAACGGGAAGAACTACGGCAGGGACCGGCACTGAAATTTTCCGCCCACGACATTGCCTTGCCCGATCTACTCAACCTTCTCGAATTTATTCGCGGAGAGCAAATTGAGGATTACCGGCTGGTAGGGGTTGTGCCGGCATCCTGGAAACTTGGCGAAGGGCTCTCTAAACCCGTCTTGAAGGCCCTGCCCGAGGCTATCCGACAGATTCGGGCTATTTTGCAGGCGTGGATGCCAGTTTACCAAACCTAAGGGGTTTCCCATGTGTCTTGGTGTGCCGGGAAAAGTCGTTGAAGTCTCCAACAATGCCCTGGGCCTCCCCCAGGGGAAGGTTCAATTCGGTGGGGTGGTCAAGGAGGTTAATTTCTGCTACACGCCCGATGTGCAGGTAGGGGATTACGTGGTGGTGCATGTGGGCTTTGCCATCAGTAAGATTGATGAACGAGAAGCGCAGAGAGTCTTTGATTTCCTCCAGCGCATGGGCGATTTGGAAGGCCTCGATATGCCGGAAGAAAGCCAATGAACCCCTCCCGCAGCGAACAATTGGTGGAGGGGGTGCTCCAGCAGATCTGGCAGCAAGGTGGGCATGCCTATGGTGAAGTGTCGGTAGGGGGAGCCCGCGTTGTGGTTTTGCTGGACCTGGTCCCCGAAGTTAGCGAGGGGGACCGGATTTTTTTTCAGGGGAAAGTAGCACTATCCAGGGTGTCCGATGAAATACGTTGACGAATACCGCGATCCCCGGCTGGCCAGGGAATTGGTTCGCTACATACGTCGCCGAAGCACGCGTCCTTGGCCGGTCATGGAAATCTGTGGCGGCCAGACGCACACGCTCATCCGTTACGGCATCGATCAGTTGCTGGAGGGGGCGGTGACGTTGATTCACGGCCCGGGTTGCCCGGTGTGTGTAACGCCACTGGAAAAGATTGACCGTGCCTTGGCTATTGCCCGACGGCAGGAGGTAATTTTTACCACCTTTGGAGATATGATGCGAGTGCCGGGAAGCGAAACGGACCTGCTCTCGGCCAAGGCCCGTGGGGCCGATGTGCGTATGGTCTATTCCCCCCTGGACGCATTGGAGCTGGCCAGGAAACACCCCGAGCGGCAGGTGGTCTTTTTTGCTGTGGGCTTCGAAACTACTGCTCCGGCCAATGCCATGGCTGTCTGGATGGCCCATCAGGAGGGGGTGAAGAACTTCTCTGTGCTGGTTTCCCACGTGCTGGTGCCACCAGCCATCCAAGCCCTGATGGAAGACCCGGAAACAGAAATTAAAGGATTTATTGCCCCCGGCCATGTCTGTACCGTCATGGGATATCAGGAATACGAGACCCTTGCCCAATCCTATCGGATCCCGTTTGTGGTGGCGGGCTTCGAGCCGCTGGATCTGCTGCAGGGTTTGGCCATGCTGGTAGATCTGCTGGAGGAAGGGCGTGTGGAAGTACAGAACCAGTACACCCGTTCGGTGTGCCGGGAAGGCAACCCCCATGCGCGCGCCATAGTGGAGGAAGTGTTTGAGGTAGCGGACATGACCTGGCGGGGCATTGGGCCCATTCCAAAAAGCGGCCTGTGCCTCCGGGAGCGCTACCGTACTTTCGATGCGGAATTCAGATTCGAAGTGGCCACCATCAGTCGTGAGGAAAGCAGTGTGTGCATTGCCGGCGAAATTCTGCAGGGCAAGAAGAAACCGGTTGATTGCCCGGCCTTTGGCCGGGAATGCAGTCCGGAGCACCCCCTGGGTGCACCCATGGTGTCCTCAGAAGGGGCTTGTGCCGCCTACTATGCCTTTCGAAGACTGCAGGAGGCCGAAGCATGAAGTTCGTTTGCCCCATGCCTATTGAGGAGTACGATGCCGTAACCCTTGGCCACGGTGGGGGAGGTAAGCTGACCAATCGGCTCATTCGCGAACTGCTCGAGCCTACCCTGAACAATCCCTTCCTGGCCGAACTGCACGACGGGGCGATGTTGCCCCGGGCACAGGGACGGCTGGCCGTTACCACCGACAGCTACGTGGTTTCGCCCCCCTTCTTTCCGGGAGGCAATATCGGTGATCTGGCTGTTCATGGTACCCTGAACGATTTGGCAATGTGTGGTGCCCGGCCCCTGTACTTGACTCTGGCAATGATTCTGGAAGAAGGCTTTTTACTTCAAGACCTGTGGAGAATTTTGGCGAGTATTCGCCAGAGGCTGGAGGAAGCAAACGTGCCGGTGGTTACCGGGGACACAAAAGTGGTGGAGCGAGGCAAGGGAGACGGTGTGTTCCTAAACACCACCGGAGTCGGCCAGATTCTAGACGGCGTTGATGTGCGTCCTGCCCGCATCCAGCCAGGCGACGCCATCTTGCTCAGCGGTCCCATTGCCGAGCACGGCATCGCCATTCTCTCCATCCGCGAAGGACTTTCCTTCGACACGGCGCTGCAGAGCGACACCGCCAACCTCTGGCCGGTGGTGGAAGCGTTGCTGGATGCAGGGGGCCTGGACATCCATGCGCTTCGGGACGCCACCCGTGGTGGGGTGGCCTCGGCCCTGAATGAACTGGCCCAGGCCAGCGGCACCGGAATGGTGATTCAGGAGGAAGCCATTCCTGTACGAGAGGAAGTGCGAGGGGCCTGCGAAATTCTCGGGCTCGATCCGTTGTTTGTCGCCAATGAGGGACGATTCTTGGCCTTTGTGGCCCCGGAAAGGGCCGATGAGCTTTTAGAAGTGCTCCATTCCCATCCCCTGGGCGGAGAGGCCAGAATCATCGGCCGGGTGGTGTCGGATCATCCCGGTGTCGTCCGCATGGAAACCTGGTTGGGCGGAAGCCGCGTTGTGGATATGCTCTCCGGCGAACAACTCCCGCGCATCTGCTAAGGACTTCGATCTGACTACCTTGTTTACAATTCCGTTAAATGAAGCGCCGAATTCAAGCCTCTTCTTCTCGGGATTCTTCCCACTCCACGCCCAACTCGTTTAATTTTTCCTTGATGAACGCCCGGGCCATCTCCGCTTCTTGCTTTACCGTCTCCGGGTCCCGGCCTTGAATCATGGCCACTTCTTCCGGAGTAAAGTTTTCCAGCTGGGTCAGCATAAAAGCCTGGCGCCAGTTGGCGGGTAGCAAGGCCAGGGTTTTTTCCAGAGCCTCTTCCAGAGATTCCAGTTCGAATTGAGCTTCCGGCGTTTCGCTCTGATCCGCCGGCAGCACGTCCTCTAGAAGCAGCACGTTATCTGGCTGGTAGTATTCGTAGAGTTGGGTATCCAGATCCTCTTCCTGCAACCGGCGCTCCAAGGACACCCGCCGTATGCGTCGATTCCTGGCTTCCCGGTTAAGGATAAACACAATGGCGCGGTAAAGCTGGCGCTTAATCAGCGTTTCGTCGTAAGTTTCCGGTAGTTGATTCCCCACGCTCACAATGGCTTCGTCCAAAATCTCCTGAAGGGAAATTTCTCCGGGGCGAATTAGGCCCTGATCAATCCGGAGCCGTAATTCCCGGCCGGCAAAGTTCCACAGACGCGGGTAGATGCTTTCCACAAAATCTAGATACAGCTCTCTTGCGTCTTCTTCCAGTTCCGCCGGTTGCAATGCCTGCTGGTAAGCAGGACGCTTGCGCTTGAATTCGGGTTCGCGCCGGATAAATTCCTTGTACTTTCTGACCTCCCTGAGCAGGGCGTCGAAACTTTCGCCGATAGTTTGCACCAGATCTTTCCCCTGCTTTTCGGCACTGAGTGTTTTGTGAGGAACGCTCAGAACCAGTCGCACCTTAAAAAGATTTTTTCGTTCGATTTTTTCAATATTGATGTGCAGCGAAACAGCATCTGGGGCAAACGCGGTTAAAAATTTTTCCAGTTTGCTTTTACGTCGTTCAATCAAAGCTTCCGCCAGTGGACTGAGGGGTTCAGTGTCATTTTGAATTTTTACGATCATTCTCGCTTCCTCCTTTTGCAGTCGGTTGTTGAAATCAATGCATCCTTCCATTTATTGAGATAGAATTTAGCATGACAAAGTTTCCCGTTAGGGACAAAATTTTTTATTGGCGGTTCAGAGTTTCAGACCTATTCAGGCTCATTCATCGAATTGGGTCACCCAGGCGTCGGCATATCCGGCCTGTTTGAGCTGGTCGCGTAGGGCTTCGGCACGGGAGCGCTCGGTAAACCGGCCCACAATTACTTTCCAGAAGGCGGCCTTTTTCAGCGTCTGAGTGGGAAGGCTAAAGTGCAAGTTGAGCTCTTTGGCAATGTGGTCGGCGTTTTTCCGGCTGGAGGTGGCCAGCACTTGCACCCCATAGAACATGGCCGGCCGATTGAACCGGAGCGAATCGGGTGCCGGCCGCTGAGGGGCTTTGGGCACGTGAATTGGAGTTTCTACAATCCAGGCATCGGGAAAGCCCTGAAACCGAAGCTTGTCCAGCAACAGCTCCGCTTCCCGTCGTGTCCGGCAGTTGCCCACCTGCACTCTGTACAAGCCGGTGGAATCGGAAAGCAGATACACACTATCCACTGCAGCTAGTTGGAGCCGTTGGAAGATGTGCTCCGCATTGGTTCGATTCAGGCCGGCAAAGACCTGGCAGCGGAAACCCGGCACCACCACATAGGGCAGGGCCTCTTCCCGGCGGCGAGTTTCTCCCTTCAACTCCAGTTGGATGTCCTCCTGAGCATAGCGCTGGATGAGCTGGGGGAAGGGATTGGATTTCAGGAAGCGCTCCAATTTATCCGGGTCTTGACCCCACAGACCCGGGGGGGTAAACAGCAGCATGGTCGCCAAGAGAATAAGAAGTAGCCGGACAGTGGGGAGAAAAAAGTTCTTTTTCTGCATTTTTTGACTTGAAACGTTCATGGCCGAAAAGCCTTCAGTACAATTTTTTCAGGGTCAGATTCGGATAATAAAAGTGCAAAATATTCCGGTAGCCGTTGCCATTTAGAGCCATGCCCAGGGCGCCCCACTGGCACATGCCCCGGCCGTGCCCCCAGCCCGCGCCAATAATGTAGAACAACGCAGGATTTTTCTGCGACTTCAGCAGGAAAAACAGCCGGCTGGGTAATGGCCGGCCCAGCGAATCGGCCAGCACCTGGCGCACCCCGTAACCGCGCTGCGGAAAGTGGCGTGAATCGACTTCCACATCCAGCAGGGCCACTCGGCCGGAAGGCGACCGTTCCCTGACGTGAAGGGCCACCTGCACTCCCTTTTTCTGCCAGCCGGGGAGTTCCTTGGCCGCCGATCCGTCCACAGCCGCCAGATTATGCAGCAGCTGGGACACGGTACGTTTTTCCACCCAGCGGTACAGGGGCGACGCGGAACAGTGGAACAGGCCCTCGCTGCTGTCCGGCTGCGCCGAGGCTGCCGAGTCATTCTGAATGGGAGGCTCGAGAATGCCCCCGCAGGTGGAATGGTACTGAATGGCCGCCGGCTGTCCCTCGGCGACCAGAACCTCGCCCCGGGTGGCCTCAACCGCCTCTTGAACTAGCTCGGGGATTCGGCCACCACTGCCCCAATACACTTGATCCTGCACAGTACTGAATACGTCAAATTGTTCTCCGGCAGGGTGTTGCAGCCGGTGCAGGGCGTAGGTTCTGGCAGCCACCGCCTGGGCGCGCACCGCCTCCCGGTACTCCGGATTGCCGGAAGGCATTTCGTTGGGAACCACTCCCAAAAGATAGGCTTCCACAGGCAGCTGGTTGATGGCCTGAAATTGTCCGTTGCTTAAAATCAGGATCAGGCGTCCGCGATAACTGTGGCCGTTCCAAACAAAACTGGCTTTCGGGGAAACCGGATCGAAGGTCAGAGGCTGCGGATCGACCAGATCGAAAAAGCGCGCCGGGCTTTTCAGGACAATCCGATGGTTGTGCACGGACACCTGGAATTGGCCATGACTGGCATCCAGCAGGTAATCGGCCTCTTCGGCGGCCAATCGGTAGGTGCCGTTAAACTGGAGCTGGTCCTCGCTTCCGGAAGTCAGCAGCACCCGGATGGTGGGTTCCCGAGCAGTGGGGGACTCAGGGGCGGGCTTGACCATCGGCCGGGTACAGCTGAAGAGCGCCAGCATGAGGGCGGCCAATAAGAAAAATCCCCTGACCTTTGCAGGGGATGGTTTCCATGGGCACCCAGGGATCTGCCACTTACCAGCCGAAGCCAACAATGCTTACTCCTGCTTTTAGGCCCAGTCCGGAAACA
>RFHE01000191.1 GCA_003696445.1 Calditrichota bacterium
GGCCGGGGTTTACGAGCGGGCGCAACATAGATGGTTTCGGCGAAGTAGGGCCATTCCCGCGCGTCCGGCTAATCGAAAAGCGCCAGCACCTCCAGCTGCCCTTCTCTCAAAAGCCCCTCCAGGGCAACCTCCTGGCCCGGGATGTAGGTCTCCACCAGCACTAGATCGGCGTATTCCCGATCCTTTCTGCGCACCTCCGGGCGGGAAAGGATGTCCCGGAGACTGTCCAGCGCAGCCGACAGCTCATCCGGACCATTCACCCGCACCACTCCCCGGCTGGCTGACAGGAATACCGGCTTGACCACCAGAGGAAACGGCAGGGACAGTTGCGAGAGGAGATCCTTTTCCCGAATGTCCAGCGTCTGGAAGGGCGGTTGGGGCAGTCCCGCCCGGCTGAGCCGTTGCCGCAGCAGATGTTTGAGCCAGCAAATTCGGGTGCTCTGAGCGGAATTGCCCGGCAGACCCAGGCGCTGGCCGGCCAGTGCAGCCAGGTACACCGTCGGTTCGTCCACCCCCAGAATGGCCTGAAACGGTCTTGTCCGATGGGCCTGCTCAATGCGCTGCAGGGCTTCCTCTGGCCGATAAAGGTTTAACGGCAGGCTTCGGTCCGGCAGCAGATCGGCCAGGGCCTGGCGATGATCGGTGCCCACCACCAGGTCCACCCCCAACCTTCGCCCGGCCTCCACAAAAGCCCCCGCCCGATAGGACGTTCGGGGGAACAACACCAGTACCCGTGGAGGACCGGCCGGTTCAACTGGAATGTCAATCCGCTTCACAAGCTTTTCGTCCCTCTGCTTTAAACGTCGTGTGCCGTTGGTTGCAACAGGGCAACCGGGCTTGCCCCTCCGCCTCCCGGGTCCCTAAAATTAATACAAAGATGGCCGGAAAAAAGCCATGGCCATCTGTTAGGATTCGGGGAAAAAACAGGGCAAGGGGTTGGGAAGGGAGAGCCTCTGGGGTTTCATTGAACGGCATTTTAAAAAAATGAATGGGGTGGAGCCGACCTCGCGGGCGGCTCCACCAGCCATGCAATCTCGCCAGCCCGAATGCCTGCGGCTCAACGAGTCAACAGATGGGTATTGGGATTGGTCAGGCTCCAGTTGTACCAGAACGTGTCGATCCCGGGGAACGGTTTCACCTGGCAGGGCTTTTCTCCCCCTTCAAAGCGCCCTGCATCGGGATTAAAGCGACATCCGGTGTGCTTTTCGTACCACTGACCATCGCGCTTCTCGAACCCATTGGGCGATTGAAAGGCCTGGGTGGAATAAAAAATGGCTGCCTTTTTGGGACGGTAAAGAAAGACTTCCGTATCTTTAATGTGAAAGGTGTGTCCGCCTTCGAACACTTTAAAGGGAATGGCGACTTTTTCGCCCTGCCACTCGAAGGCAAAGATGGGCGCCTTGCTCTCCAGGCGTTGGTCCCTGGCCTGCAGGCCGCGAAAGCCCTCCGAGCTGCGAAAATAATCGGTATAGGGATTGTAGGGCACATCCTCCCGCCCGTTTACCGAAAGGACCAGCGTGTTGGGGTATTTTTTAACCCAGTCCTTCCACTGCATTTTGCTGGCCACGGGAATTTCTTTCAGCCGCGTCCCTTTTAATTTTCCGGCAATCACGTCGCCGGTCATGATGGACCAGTAGCTGTCGGTTTCCCGGTCCTGCATCACCAGTGCCCCGTGGAGCAACCCGCCGGAAGGTTCCAGCGTAACGGTCATGCCGTTGTATTTCCTGGAGTACACGACTCCGGTGTTGGCCAGGGGTCACCACACGGCCGCAAAGGCCGAGTCCCCGATCTGATCGTTCACCACCTCGTGCATATTGAGCAAATTCAGGCTATAGGCGCGGGGCTGTCCGTTAATCACCACGCCCATTACCCAGCTATCGGGATCGATTTTGGCCTGATCTGCCGGCACGTAGTGGGGATTGGTAATGGCGGCAATCCGGCCGCGGGGTAATATTTGCTCGTATTCCAGCGGCAGATCGGGACGCTGGGCCTTCAGCCCAAACACCCACACACTCAGCAACAGGACGGTCATCAAGAACTTCCCCATGGGTCTCCTCCAGTTAAATCCATTTTCGGTTCAATCAGGCCTTAAGCTACCCGATCGGTTCTGCCGGGTCTGTAAGCCAATCCACAGCGAAAGGCTATTCCTCGGCCGTCTCGTGCCATTCGCCCCGTTGCTTCAACAGCTCTTCCAGGCGCACCGGCCGATGTTGCTGGACCCAGCGCTGGTAATCGCCATCGTAACCGACTCGCCGCTGGAGGGCGCGCACCTTCTCGAACAGCCCATTCAGATGCTCCACGTTTAACAGTCGCTTCTGGCCGGCAAACCGGTCCAGCGCCTCGCCATCGGATTCCAACAGGTGTTGCAGTTGCTGGTAATCGGCCTCCGTCCAGCCCAGAAACTGATCCATGACATGCCGCACCACTTTACGGGCATGCAATTCGGATTCGCGGATGTTGCCCCGCCCGGTCACGGCGTTGCCCAGAGCAAATACGTCCTCGTACTCCTCCAGCTGGCCGGTTTCCGGGTCCTTGATCTTGTACAACTCTCCAGTACTGGTGATGCCCGGAATCGGTTCGGGAATGCTGCCGATGGAGGAGATGGTGAGCGGGGCCCGCACAGCAAAGTCGCTGTCGGGGATGTAGTGGATTTTCCCATCCACAATTTTGGTCTTCCGGAACACGATGCCGGCCAGCCGGTCGCCTTCCACAATTTTGTCCACCGGTGCCGCACACTCCTGAAAATGGAACAGGTAGTCCCGCTGGAAATTGGCCAGGATTTTCTTCCGCACTTCATAAACTTTTTGCATTCGTTCGGGGGTCGCATTGGGTGGCACCGGGGAGATGGGCATGTCGATCACCCGCCGCCGGTAAAAAAGGGTGCAGCCTTTCAGCCCCAGCTCTTCCCAGCGAACCCCAAGCTTTTCCAGCACCCGCGGAATGCCCTTTTGCTCCAATTCGAACAGGTTGGTTTTGTAGCCTCGTTTCCTGAGCGCCCGCAACGTGGTTTCCAGCATCAGGATCTTGACCACATCCAGCGAGGCCAGGCCCCCACCGATGACAATGGCCCCATCCTGGATTTCGCACTGCGGGCCCTGGTAGTCCGGCTCGTGGTAATGGTTGAACCATTCCACAAAGGGATTCTGGTAATACAGTCCTTTGCCCACGTACTGATCGATCCCCTCGATGGGCAGGGGCCGGTCCCGCCAGGCCCCGTTGGCCAACAGAATAGCGCTGGGCTTCCAGGAGCGGATCTCCTGAAATTCAATATCCCGGCCCAGCTTAGTTAAAGGCACAAAATGCACGTAGGGACTGGAAAGCTTTTCATCAATTTTGCGCTCCTCCTTGTCCCGTAACTTGATGTGCCACTTGGGAAGTCCGTCTTCGATTTTTCCGTAGGGTAGCGCTTTCTGATCGAACACCGCCGAATAAATGCCCCTTCGGGCAAGCTGTGCAGCCGCTTCCGAGCCGGCACAGGCTCCTCCGATGATCACCACAAAATGTGCAGGATGAGGTTTCATGGCATGCTCCTTTTCCGTTTTGCCGTTTTAAACGCGTCCTGCCTTCCCATATTTTGCACAAAAGTTTAACAGGTTGCCTGGGCTTGGCCAGCAGAATCCGGTCTCTAAAGCAAACTCCGTGCAGCCGAATCACAGGCCAGCATTCCAATAATAGACAGAAGGCTCGTAAATTTCAATCTCTTCCCTATTTTCAGGTGCCGATCCGCTTAGGTTTCTCTTTTACACTAACAATCCGTCAAGGAACATTCGCCAGGCCAACCAGGGGATTGGTAGAGGAGTGAAGATTTAGTGGCTCGCCCAGAGGAAGGGTTCACTGAATTTTTTGGAATTTTTTAAAAGGCACAAAAAAACGGAGCCCATTCGCAACAGCGCCTGAGCTCCGTAAAAAACTAAATCCGGATTTAGAGGCCGGGGATCAATCGACTTTGACCAGCGAGGCAGCGGATGTTTGGTCGGTATTGCTGGTAAGGCTGTTTTTTTTGGAAACCTCGCAGCCGGGATGCGCCCCCTTTGCCGAAGCGGTTTTTCCGTAACGACATTCCGGATGAGCCGCCCTGGCCGTCTCGTCGCACTGGGAGGGATCGCAGTCGGTTTTTCCTTCCAGGGAAGTCTGCTTTACGGCCGCTTTGTGGTAGGCACAGTGATCGGAGGAAGCCTGAGTTCCCTTGGCCGCACAATCTGAATGATAGGCCGCTTTTGTTACACCGGCTGTCGCACTACCCTGCGTCCCGCAAAATCGACCCGAAGTTACCGCCAGAATCCCTACAGCGAGGACTACCACGCCCAAAACTGCCAGAATACTTCGTTTCATGCCACCACCTCTTGTTTAAATTTGAACTTTGGGCCAAAATACAGCAGGAACAGAAAAGAAACAAGCACTTAATTGGTCTCCGGAGAAAAAAGTTACCCAGCCGGCAGTTTCGTTTTCCAGAACGTGGCGCTCCGGTTTGCTTTTTGCGGAGGGGGTATTTTCCAACCTGAGGTCCAGGCTTAGCCTTTGCCCCTCTCCGGCCGGCCGAAGCGCTGGTAGAGCAATGGCAGCAGAAACAAATTCAGTACGGTGGAGGTAAGCAGCCCACCCAAAATGACCAGCGCCATGGGATGTTCAATCTCCTGCCCTGGACGACTCCCCCCCAGGGCAATGGGCAGCAACGCCAGGGCGGTGGTGAGGGCGGTCATAAGAATGGGGCTGAGCCGTTCGCTGGCGCCCCGAATGATCAGCGCCCGGCCAAACGGCATCCCTTCCTCCCGCTGCAGATGCCGGTAGTGGGCAATCAGCATGATGCCGTTGCGCGCCGCCACACCCAGAACGGTAATGAAGCCAATAATGGAGCCCAGGGACAGCACGCCCCCACCGGCAAGCACCCCCAGCACGCCGCCGGTGAGCGCCAGGGGCAAGCCCAACAACACCAGCACGCTGAGGTGCAACGATTGAAAATCCGTGTAAAGCACCAGAAATACCCCCACCAGGGAGAGCAAGCCCAGGCTCAGCAGGCGGTTCCGCGCCGCCTGCTGGGCTTTGAACTCACCAAGCACCTCCGGATGGTAGCCAGGTTCGTAATGCAGCGCGGCCACCCGCTGCTCCACCTCTCTGGCCACCCGGTTCAGATTGCCGCCGCGCACGTTGCAGGAAATGTCAATTTTCCGGGAAGCCCCCTCGCGGGTAATGGCATTGGGCGAAGGTTCGATGCTCACATCGGCCACCGCCTTCAGCGGCAAGTAGCCGCCGGCTGGCGTCCTCAGCAACAGGTTCTGCAGGGCTTCCAGATTGTTGCGCAATTCGGGGACTCCGGTTACCACCACATCGATCACCGTCTGGTCCCGGTACACCTGTCCGACCCGAGCGCCCTGCAAAAAAGTGGCCACCGCTTCCCGAACCTGCCCGGCGGTCAACCCGGCCGCCGCCCCACGATCCGGTCGAAAGCGAATGTTAATCTGCGGCACCATCCGAATCTGTTCCACAGCCAGATCGCTGATGTGGGGGATGGTCCTGAGGGTATCCCGAATCTGTTCGGCTTTTTCGATGAGCCGGGCCAGGTCCGGGCCGTAAAGGCGCACCACAATGCTACCACTGGTGCCGGTCAGCACCTCCTCGATCCGTTCGCGCAGAAAGGTGAGCACATCATGGTACAGTCCCGGGTAACCGGCCACTGCCTGCTCCACTTTTTCCATGGTCTCCTGGTAATCCACCGATGGATCCACGCTGATCCACAACTCGCCGAAATTGGTGGCCACGGTCTCCTCCCCCAGCTCGGCCCGCCCGATGTGGCCGGCAAAGTGCTTTACTCCGGGAATGGATCTCAGCTCCTTGCTCAGCCGCATCACCAGGCGATCCATGGCCTGCAGCGAGGTGGACGGCTTTTCCACCCAGTGCATCAAAAAATCGTACTCTCTGAACCGGGGCAAAAATTCTTCTTTCAGGAAGGGTAATAGCAGCACGCTGATCACAAACAGGCCCCCCAGTCCCAGCAGCACCGTTTGGGAAGCTTCCAGGCTTTTTTGCAGCCACTTCTCGTAGGCAGCACGCAGCCGCTGGACCAGTGGGGAAACCCGCTCCCGTTCCACCGAACCGGGCAGCAGCAGGAGGGCCAGGGCCGGTGTGAGGGTTAATGCCACCAGAAGCGAGGAAAGAATCGCCAGCACGTACGATTCGGCCAGCGGGCGAAAAAACGTGCCGGCCAGTCCGGTAAGAAAAAATACCGGCAGGAGGACCAGCACAACAATCATGCTGCCAAACACCACGGCGCTGCGCACTTCCAGGGACGCTTCCAGCACCACCCGAAAGGCCGACCGGGAAGCCTGGTGTTCGCGCAGGCGGCGAACGATGTTTTCCACGTCGATGATGGCATCGTCCACCACCTCGCCCAGGGCAATGGCCAGACCGGCCAGAATCATGGTGTTCACGGTGCCCCCCTGGTAATGGAGCAGAATCCCGGCCACGATCAGCGAGGCGGGCAGGGCCAGCGCACTGATCAGGGCACTGCGCCAGTTGTAGAGAAAGAAGCTGAGCACAATCACCACCAGCACACACCCGATGAGCAGCGCTCGGTTCAAATTGTTCAACGACATCTCGATGAAGGTGGCGGGACGGAACAGGTGGGCATCGATTTCCACATCGGGCAGGGCCGGTTTCAGGGCGGCCAGAGCCTCTTCCAGCAGGCGGGTGGTTTCCAGCGTGTTGGCCCAGGGCTGTTTCTCCACCACCAGTAACACCCCGGTGGTGTCGTTGATGACCGCATCGCCGATGGGTGGAGGATAACCTTCCCTGAGTCGGGCTACCTGCCCGAGCAGCAGGGGCACGCCGTTCACATACTTTACCGGCACGCTTGTAAGATCCTGAATGGTTTGCACCGCGGGCAGGTGATTGATCACCAGGCGCTGATTGGGGGTATCCAGAAAGCCGCCGTTGGCCAGGCGGGTGGCCAAGCGGCCGGCCTGCTCCACCTCGTCCAGAGTGAGGCCTGCAGCGCGCAGTTGCTGGGGATCGACCTGAATCTGAAACTGCCGGGGCCGCTCCCCCCAGATGGAGACATTGGCCACCCCGGGCACGGCCAGCAACCGCGGCAAAACCGTCCAGCGGGCCAGGGCCGAGAGGTCCATGCGAGAAAGGCGCGCGGAGGTCATGCCAATCATCAAAATCCGTCCGGTGGAGGAAATGGGGGCCAGCATCACCGGTGGATGGGCCACCGCCGGTAAAAGCCGGGAAACTCGGCTCAAGCGTTCCTGAACCAGTTGCCGGGCGGAGAGCAGATCCGTCCCCTGCTGGAAAAACAACACCACCGAGGACAGACCGGGCACCGAGGTGGAACGAATGGTCTCCAGCCAGGGGGTGCCGTTGAGGGCATTTTCGATGGGCGCCGAAACCAGGGTTTCCACCTGCTGGGGCGACAGGCCGGGCGCTTCGGTTTGAATTTCAATGCGCGGTGGCGCAAACTCCGGGAAAACGTCCATCGGGGTACGCCGCCACAGGTCCAGGCCGGCAATCAGAAGAGCGGCCATGGCCACCACCACCACGACCCGCAGGCGCAACGAGAGGTTTAAAATCCAGCGAATCAATCGTCTTCCTCTTCTTCGCCACCAAAGTTGCCAAACTCGCTACCGAACAGTTCGCTCACCCCGGTCACCACAATCCGGCTGTCCGGCGCAATTCCCCTGACCACCAGCGAATCCGCACCCACAAAATGATCGACCTGCACCCGGCGTCGGGTAAACACCGTGTCCGCGGTCTGCTCATACACCCAGGTACCACCGAACATGTCGATGGTTAAGGCCGCGGCCGGGATAACCAGTTGCTGGGCTTGGCGAGGATAAAACAGGGTCGCCCTCACCTTTTGCCCGGGCAGGAAGCGATTGTCGGGGTTGTCCAGTTGAAAGTAGAGCCTGGTTTGCAGGGTGCGGGCATCCGCCCCCGGCTGGCGGCGGACAAAACGGGCGATCCGGGCTTTTACGCCTTTTGCCGGGGAGAGTTCGTAAACCAGGGCACCGCGAGCCAGATCCAGTTGCGCCACCTCTTCCGGTAGCAGCGGCACTTCCACCCACAGGGGATTGGTTTGCACGAAGCTGAGCAGTGGGGCTCCATCTGAGATCTGAGAGCCGGGGCTGGTGCCCACCTGCTGCACCACGCCATCGAAGGGCGCGCGGACTTCCACCTCGGGCAGCTTTGCCGAGTCCAGGGCGGCCTGGGGATGGTTGAGCAATTGGAGCCGGGCGCGGGCAAAGCGGTAGGCCACCTCCGCCCGGGTTAAGGCTTCCCTGGCCTCCTGGAGTTCGCGCAGGCTGGTGGCACCGGCATCAATA
>RFHE01000192.1 GCA_003696445.1 Calditrichota bacterium
AGGAACCGGAAGCGGGGGAATCACCTTGATGCTGCTCAGGGACATGACGTTGGGGGGCGAGGCCAGATCGGCGATATCCTTTGCCAGCAGGTTCAGGGTCAGATTCAAATCGATGCCGGGTACGGTTAATCGCACGGTGCGCCCATCGTTTAACAATTTTGCCCCGGTAACCGAAAAGCCGGGAAGAATGTAATTGTTCAGATTTTGTGCCGAGACGGAGTCCACCGGCTCCGAGAAGAAGAGAAACAGCTTGTCCGGGTAGGAGCGCGCCCACACCATGTAAGGTGGATCGACATCCTGGTCAATCACCGGCCCACCGTTGTAACCCAGGGCCCCTGGCAGGGTGAGGCATAAAATTAGGTAGCCGTCTCGAAACACTACATTTTCCGGGGTAAAATCCACCAGGTTGCCATTCCAGGTGTGGCTGGCTTTCTGCCAGCGACTGGCATCCCAGGCCTCCAGCGAATCCACCCATTGAAGGGTAAAGTGGCTGCTGGTTTCCGGCGTGTAGCTGTAGTACTTTACCCAATCGTAGTAGGCATATACCGGTAGAATGGCTGGATTGAAAGGACCAACCCAACTGGTGTTATCGGAAATCCAGATGTTCATCATGTTTTTCTGGCCATGAATAAGCTGCTGAATGTGAGGGCCGGTCTGTCGGTGCGTTTCGTAGCCGTCTACAAACCAGGCCACGTAATCGGGGGTCCACTCAATGGCATATTCATGAAAAGCCTGATGGGGATTAAACGGCAGCGTATCCGCCCGTACATGCTGCACCTGGCCCGGGGTGATGACGTTGTATTGAGTCTGGTTACTGTAACGGCCCAGATTTTCGAAGTCGATTTCATTCCATTCGGCAATGGGATTGAACGAATCGTGAAAGGTAAAAAAAGAAGACAGCAGGCCACTGCCAGGGGCGGATTTCCAGCGAACCTCGAAGCGGCCGAAATGGAAGGATTGAATGGTTCGATATTCCGCCCCCTTGTAGGGCTTACTTTCCCCTCTGGAGGATAGCCCGATGCTGCACAGCAGGAATGCCATCAGGAGCCAGTGAGGAGAACATCCTCGGGATCGGTTTCGTTTCGATTCAGCGTTGTAGAACAAGTCGACCCACCTTATTGTTTTTTCCAATGGTTAAGCGATAAAAATAAATGCCGGAAGCAGCGGAGCGGCCACCCTGGCTGCCCGGCTCCCAGCGAAAACTGTAATTACCCGGTTCCAGATTTTGATCTACCAGGCGAATGACCTTTCTCCCCAGGCTGTCGAAAATCTCCAGGCGCACCCTGGCACGAGCCGGCAAAATTAATGGAAAATGGACCGCATTATTAAATGGATTGGGAAAACTGGGACCGACAACGGCACTGCCTACCGGCTGGAAACCTTGCTCCGCGCGGGGGATGAAAAGAATCTGGCTGAGGTTAAAACCGGATTTGAGAGCCCGGCATGTGAGTACTGCCTTCTCCCCACTTAACTGAACTGTTCCCACGGGAATGGTTTCCCAGCGGTGCCAGTCGCCGGTGGCCGGCACATCCACATCGGCGCCCACCTGGCGGCCATCCAGAGTAAGTCGCAGCCGGCCTTCCCCATTTGCCGAGGCCACACGGACAAACACATCACACTCCACATCGTGAGTCACCTCAAGGCTATAGCGCAGCCACTCGCCGGCCTGAATCCAGCCAACGCTGTACCGAGGGCCTTCCCCATCCTGGCTGAGTTCGATGTCCACTCCGTCGTTGCGGTATTCGCCACCAATGTTCCAGGGTTCGAATACATCCCAGCGAACCCGCTTAAAGTCGGTATCGCTGTAGGCCAGACCCTGGGTTCCAAAATCGTAGTGGACTGCTTCCACTACCCCGGGAATTTGATTGCCGGGAAACGGCGAGGGCTGAATCAGGAAGTCAGGATCGAACAGTGCGCGCAGCACCCCTTCGTTGAGCCGGCAGCGTTCGATGGCCAGATTTTCGGCCATGGCCAGCAACGCATCCCTGGCAAATTGCGCGGAAGGCCGAGTTGCCCGTCCGGCCCAGTAGTCCAACAATTGCCGGTACTCGGGGGTCATTTCTGCAGAGAGCGGACTGGTCGTGGTGGCCACTTTTTTGTGCGTCCACCAGCACCAGTCAATCTGATTGTTCTCCAGCAAGCGCACCGTTTCGGCAAACCAGGGATTGGAGTTCTCTCCGGATTCCCCCATCCAGAGCGGCACATTGTAGGTGTCCCGAATATCCAGCAGGTATTGAATTGTGGATTGGTCTGTTTCGCTCCAGTATTTGTGAAAACTGTAGGCCATGTTGCTATCGAACGGGGGAGTAAGATGGGTAAAATCGGTGGCGAACCAGTTGCCTTCGATAAACACGAGATGATTGGGATCCACCTCACGAATGGCGGCCGTGGCACGGACGTAGAAATTTCGCAACACCGTATTGGGGTAACCGGGGGGCAGGACAGGTTCGTTCAACAGGTCATAGCCCAGGATGGCCTCTTCGCCAGCGTAACGCCGGGCAATTTCCCGCCAGATTTGAATGGCCAGGGTCTGGTTGGTGGTATCGGTCCACAGGCGGGCCTCCTCCCCATCGCTGTCGCTGATGTTGCTGGCGTTCTGCCCGCCGGGGGCGCCGTGCATGTCCAGCACCACCAGCAAACCGTTGTTTTTGCACCAGCCCAGAAACGTTTCGAAGCGTGCGAAACCGGCTTCGTCGAAGCTATGGTTGGCCTCATCGTAAAAAAGGCGGTAGCTGAAAGGCAGGCGGATATGGTCGAATCCCCATCGAGCGATCTGCTCGACGTCTTTTTCGTTGACATAGTTTGTCTCGTAAACCTGGTAAAATTCCCGGGTAGCCTCGGGGCCAATCAACTCCTCAATCATTGCCCGGATGGAACTGGGCGAGCCAAAACCGGGCATGTGCAACATGTAACCTTCCGGGAACAACCAGCCGCCCAGGCCTACCCCGCGCAGTTGAACGACCCTACCCTGAGAATCCACAATATGATTGCCGGAGGCATGGTAGAAGCCGAAGCCGGGCGCATGCAGGGTGGCGGCCCACAGAAAAAGAGCTGTCAGAAACCAGGTCCGCCATTGCCGGCAGGAAAACATTGCCATGGCATCTTTCAGGACTTGCCCAGGGCGCGTGGGAAGTTTGTTTAATGGTGGTTTCACATTCATCCTATCGTTCTGGAAATGAGTCAATTCCTTTGCTGCCGGAGGGCGACTTCGGTTTTTCACTCAATTGGAACTGCCCGCTTTCCGGTAAACTCGTACATAATCAACCTCCATGGTCTGGGGGAAGGTGGTTGTTGCGTCGGGATTCCCCGGCCAGTTACCAC
>RFHE01000193.1 GCA_003696445.1 Calditrichota bacterium
ACCAGTCATAGTCATCCAAATAATAATTGTTGATGATCACTTGATTTTCGGTAGTGTCGGTGTCACTACGGACTCGCGTATATTCCTCAGAGGGTTCTGCACGATTTGTGTAAGCCCGATAACTGCGCGCGGAAGGGTTAACCAATTTTAATTGAGTGTAGCAGCCTGTGGAAAGAAGTAAAAGCAATAAAGCAATGGTGGGAAACCAAGACAGTTGTTGCTTATTCATGACCTTTCCCCTTCTTGGATGCCTTGTATTTGAACCCTGCGGGAATGGTAGGGTTCCGGGCTTACCGGTAAGGTAGCTTAAGGAGGGCAAAAATTCAAGCCACCGCACACAGGTGGCCTTTTGGGCTGGCGCATTTTAGAATTTTGCTCCGGCAATGCGTGAGGATGGTCATGGGGTGGGAGGACGAATTTGGTTTTAATAATCTCAGGGGGGTTGACCAGCCATGGTGGGAAGCGGGAAACTTTTTTCGTCTCTGCGGTTTAAGCTATACTGTCTGAATTTGACGGCGATAATGAAACTTGATTAGTAGGTATGGCCGGGTTATATTAACCCATCAGGGAGCCAAAACTAAATGTCTATAAGGAAACCATCATGTTAGGATTCTCGATGCGAAACAATTTTACCAACCGGGTTCAGAAGGTTATTCGGTACTCTAAAGAAGAAGCCATGCGGCTTGGCCACGACTACATTGGGACGGAGCATTTGCTGTTGGGGATTTTGAAGGAAGGCGAAGGGATTGCAGTCAAGATACTGAAGAATCTGGGCGTTGATTTGGAGAAGCTGAAACAGCGCGTTGAGGAGGCCTCTGGGCCGGCTGGTGGAATGATGACCCTGGGTAACCTGCCCCTCTCCAAACGGGCGGAGAAGGTCTTTAAGATCACCTATCTGGAAGCAAAAAATTTCAAGTCGGACATTATCGGAACAGAACATCTGCTTCTATCTTTATTAAAGGAGAAGGAGGGGCTTGCGGCCCAGGTGTTAATGAGCTTTAATGTGGATTACAATGCAGTTTACAATGAGTTAAAAAACATACTGGAAGGGAAGCCGTCCATGTCGTATTCTTCTCAGCCATCGCAGCAAAAGGTGAAAACGCCCGCCCTGGATCATTTTGGCCGGGACCTTACCCAGCTGGCCCTGCAGGGTAAACTGGATCCCATCATCGGTCGCGACCAGATTATTGAACGGGTTGCTCAAATCCTGAGCCGCCGGAAGAAAAACAATCCGGTGTTAATCGGGGAGCCGGGCGTGGGAAAAACAGCCATCGCCGAGGGTTTGGCGCTGCGGATCATATCCAAAAAGGTGCCCCGGGTATTGCATAATAAGCGGATTGTGGCTCTGGATATGGGCAGCATCGTGGCTGGGACCAAGTATCGCGGCCAGTTCGAGGAGCGCATGAAGGCCATCATGTCCGAGCTGGAGAAGGCCGACAACGTGATCCTGTTTATCGACGAGCTGCATACCATCGTCGGGGCGGGTGGGGCTTCCGGTTCGTTGGATGCGTCCAACATGTTTAAGCCGGCTCTGGCGCGGGGGGAACTGCAATGCATCGGTGCAACCACGCTGGATGAATACCGAATGTACATCGAGAAAGACGGAGCGCTGGAACGCCGCTTCCAGAAGGTGATGATCGAACCGACCACTCCGGAAGAAACCCTGGAAATTTTGCGCTTCATTAAAGGCAAGTACGAGGAACATCATCGCGTGCGCTACACCGACGAGGCCCTGCTGGCCACCGTACGGCTATGCGAGCGCTACATTACCGACAAGTTCTTCCCGGACAAGGCCATCGATGTGCTGGACGAGACCGGCTCCCGGGTACACATCTCCAGCATCGTTGTACCCAAGGAGATTCTGGAACTGGAACAGCGTATCGAGAAGGTGCGCCAGGAAAAAGAGCAGTATGCCAAGCAGCAGGACTTTGAGCGTGCGGCCAAGCTGCGGGATGTAGAGCGCCGCTTGCAGGAAGAACTGGTTTTTGAACGCAACAAGTGGGAGCGGGAAGAGGAGAGCCACATTGCCACGGTAACCGAAGAGGACATTGCCGAAGTGGTCTCCATGATGACCGGCATTCCGGTGCAACGGGTGGCCAAGAGCGAGAGCGAAAAGCTGATGGCCATGAACGAAGAGCTCAAGAAACGGGTGATCGGCCAAGATGAGGCTATTGAAACCATTACCCGGGCCATTCGTCGAACCCGAGCCGGTTTAAAGGATCCCAATCGTCCGATCGGCTCGTTCATGTTTCTGGGTCCCACCGGCGTTGGCAAGACCCACCTGGCCAAAATGCTGGCCGAATATCTGTTCGAGCGCAAGGATGCCCTGATCCGTATCGACATGTCCGAATACATGGAGAAGTTTTCGGTGTCCCGACTGGTGGGGTCGCCCCCTGGTTACGTGGGTTACGAAGAGGGTGGGCAGCTAACCGAGAAAGTTCGCCGGCATCCCTACTCGGTAGTGCTGTTCGACGAAATCGAAAAAGCACATCCCGACGTGTTTAACATCCTGCTGCAAGTGTTAGACGAAGGCCAGTTAACAGACAGCCTGGGCCGACGGGTGGATTTTCGCAACACCATCCTCATCCTAACCAGCAATGTGGGTACCCGCGAAATCAAGAAGAACCTGTCTATAGGCTTTACCGATGCCAAGGACGACAGCGAGTTTCATGTAATGCGCGAAAAGATCGAAGGCGAGCTCAAGCGCCTGTTTAATCCCGAATTTCTCAACCGGCTGGACGAGTTGATTTTCTTCCGCCAGCTGGAAAAGAAGGACGTCATGCGCATCGTCGAGTTGATGGTCGAGGAAATGGCAACCCGGTTACTGGAACACCAGATGACGCTGGAGTTGACCGAAGGGGCCAAGGAATTTATCGTCAACAAGGGCTACGATCCGGTGCTGGGGGCGCGCCCCTTAAAGCGGGCCATTCAAAAATACATCGAGGACCCACTGGCCGACGAGATTCTGATGGGACGTTTTTCCGAAGGCTCTACCATCCGGATCAAGATGAAGAACAAGAACGAGCTGGGCTTTTACGAGATCAAACGGAACATTAACGTGAACGAATAAGTCAGCTCTCTTTCAATTGAACTAAAACAAAGCCGGTGTTTTTGCGACACCGGCTTTTGTCTTTCTCTGGCTACTCTGTACAGAAATGGTTGGAAAAACCTCGGACCCCGCTTTATCCAGTGCTGGGAGAATTTTTACCGTCGGAACCAGCAATCGCACGGAACAGGCGTTCCTTGCCCTGCTCAGGGCGTATGGGATTGAGCAACTGGTGGACGTTCGCCGGTTTCCCACCAGCCAGCGGTTTCCCCATTTTAAGAAGGAGGCTTTAGCTGCGGCCTGTCGGTCGGCGGGCTTGCATTACCTGTGGCTGGGCGATTTGCTGGGTGGGTACCGCAAAGGGGGCTACGAAGCGTACATGCAGACGCCGGGGTTTGCACAGGGCCTGAATCGCCTTGAACGACTGGCCCAAGAGCACCCCACCGCATTTTGCTGTTCGGAGCGCTTACCCTGGAAATGCCATCGGCGCTTTATTGCCCGCGCCCTGGAGAGCCGCGGCTGGCAGGTGGTGCACATCCTCGACGAGGACCGTATCTGGACGCCTGGACAGCTCCAGCTGGCGTTTTAACCAGGCCTGAGCCCTGTAATGCCTGAGGAGACGTTGAATTTTGCTGGATCTGGCCGGGAAGGAAGGCGAGAAAAATTTTACTTACCCTGTTTCTTTAAGAACTGCTTAAATTTGCCGGTGTTGTCAGCAGGAGGGGTGGCCGAGCGGCTGAAGGCGGCGGTCTTGAAAACCGCTGTCCGCTTACGCGGACCGTGGGTTCGAATCCCACCCCCTCCGCCAATTTTTTCGCCTTTTAAACCTTTCTTTTTTCATCCTGCATTCCATTTAAAGCCGGTCCTGCTACCCTTAACAGTTAGCAAGGTTGAATTTTACACAAATGGAGATCGGCAAACATACGCTTGCAAGGCAAGAAAAATGGGAACACCCCGGGTGGTTTCCAGTGAATGTTTTGCTCTGATGGCGCGGCCCTGAAAAGAGGAACGGCGAGGTCGCTTCAACGTTTTTTCTTGGTTTTTTCCAAAAAGCGGCTGGCTTCTTCCAGAAGTTTCTTTTCTTTTCGGGTTAGGCTGTCCAGGCCTTCCTGACTGATTTTATCCAACAATCGGTCCATCACTTCCCGGTAGTAGGCCTCATCCTTTTGAGGCCCGGGCCGGCGTTTTAAAAGGGCGGTTTTTTTTTGAAGAAATTTCCAAAAAAATTCTGGCCGATTCCCCAGTGCCGATAACGATGGCGCAAATAGAAGTAGCCTGCAACCATGCCACCCAGATGGGCCACATGCGCCACGCCGTCCTGATTGTACATAGAGAGAAATTCGATGCCGCCGAAGATGAGCACCAGGTATTTCACCTTGATCGGGAACAGAAAATACAGATAGACATACCGATCGGGGAAGAAGAGGGCGTAGGCCATGAGAATGCCGTACACTGCGCCGGATGCACCGATGGTGGGCACAACGCTGCCCCAATTCCAGAGTACATTGGCCACACCGGCGGCAATACCGGTCAGGAAGAAATATTTGTAGAATTCCCGGGTGCCCCAAGTCCGCTCCAGTTCGATCCCGAACATCCAGAGCGCAAACATGTTGAAGAAAATGTGGAATAATCCGCCATGTAGAAACATGTAGGTAACCACCTGCCAGATAAAGAAATGGTGAACGGTGAGCCGGGGCACCAATCCGAAAATGGCATCGAAGGCGGTCAGGTGGCCGTAAATCATTTGCTGGTAGTAGTCGGGAAGAAACCAGATTAGAAAGCTGTCCAACTGCGGAGCCAACAGAATTTGAAATAGAAACACGGTAATGGAGGCAAAGATCAGATTTTTTACCGCCGGGGTCATCATTCCGAAAGAAGGGCTGTAATACATGAGCAGGGCTCCCTGGTTTTTTACAACTGCCTGGTTAATAGGCGCGGGCAAACACGACCCGCCCCTCCGAAGGTTGACCGCACACAATACAGCGGCCTTTTTCGGGCTGCCGATCGAAAGGAATATTGC
>RFHE01000016.1 GCA_003696445.1 Calditrichota bacterium
AAACCGTTGAAACGGTTGGCGGAATGTTAGGCTTTTTCTTCACAGGCGTTACTTCCCTGCTTTCAAGAAACCGTTGAAACGGTTGGGCGCTGCCGGAGTGGCATCCTATTCTCACAATCCGGATAAAGGAGACTCTTTTTCCCTGGCCAATCCACGGGCATAGGGGACACTCCCCGGCTTGTGTTTAAAAAGTTTTTACCGCAGATGAACGCGGACTAACACGGATTTTTAGAATAAAAAACAGCACAATGGGAGAAAACGTCTAGCAAGGGGTTGTCTAAAAAGCAAAGCACATTGAATATGCTTGCACATATTTGCATATCGTCGTTTGTATTAGTGGAGTGCCTGCGATCGCAGTTTTTCAAGGAAACACGGCAATTTAGGCAAAACCAATAATGTTGTACCCCTTTGTCTGTAAGGAACTCACCCCCTTCGCCTGAAAAAGTGGTTTGCATAAAAATACAGCAATCAAACCTTTTTAAATAGCACCGAGTGGAGACAACTCCGGAGATTCCTTCACAACGGTTAAGAAAACCGACTGTTTTCCACTCCGGGTGCAAGTGCAGCAAAATGAAATTCCGGGATACCCCGCCTCTCTCTGGTCGGTACGCTGCGCGGAATAACCAGGGGCTGCTCTATTGACGTCTGGGAAAGTACTTCGGTGAAATCCTGTATTTCCCCCGCCACATCCGCGAGTGTCCGTAGTAATCCGCGGTTGAAAAAAATTAACCGTGGAAGAATAGGAATTAAGACGGATTTTAGAAGGAGGATAAAAAGAGGCGTGTGCACACGGCGTGAAGGCCGAATCTATCGTTCTTTGGCGCCCTTGAAGGCCTATTAGGGGAGAAATTCTCTAGAAAAATACTTTAATTTGTGCGATCAACTATTTCGCGAGTACCGGACCAACATCAGCTCCTCCCAACCAAATAAAGGGAAACAAGGTTGATTGTTCTGTTCAACTTGCTGTGATGCTTGAAACCCTCCAGGTGCCCCCTCTTTGCGATAAGCCACCAAATGCATGTATCCGTAAATCTCTTCGCCATGCTTTACTTTTTGAACACTCCCGCGACCAATCCTTCAAAGTTCATGGTTTTTCCAAACGTTTCGAGGGCCGTGGTAACATCTCTAGAGATTGCTCCCTGCCACTACCTACCCGGCTTGCCGAACGAGCCCCCGATGGCGGTAACCTTTTAGAGGCCTTTGCCCCTAACCCGGCTGGCACTCGTGGCTGGCGATCACCGAATGACATCCTCAGCATTCCAGCATTCTCGAGAATCCCGTGGTAACTGGAGTGGCACTACTCCTGACCTCCTTCGGCTCCAATGAGGCATAGGCCGCCCAGAGGCGATTCCATTTCTACTTTTACATGTCTTTCTTTTTGTAGCCGAACAAGGTGTGCTGGCGTCGAATTTCGGCTTCTACCCACTGTTGCCAGAGGCGTTCGCGAATCTCTTTGGACATTCGTTCGTAGTGTTTCGCCAGTTCTTCGTTGCCAATTTTTCGGTAAGCCTGTACCAGCCCGTCGATGGCAGGCAAAAACCGGGGGTCGATGGCCAGGCAGCGTTTAAATGCCTGAATGGCTTCCCGGGCAAAGCCTTCTTCCACCAGCGCCCTTCCTTCCTTTAGATTGGATTCCAGGTCATCTAAATCGGCCTCCAGGCGCAGTCGAATGAGTTCTTCCTTTTTTAAAATCAATAGGGAACAAGGCAATGCGCGCAGCACCTTTTCGGCAGTTTTACCCAGCATCTGTCGCTGGAAAGTTCCCTTTCCTGCCGCACCCATAAAAATTAAGTCGGCTTTTACAGCTCGGGCCGTGCCTAAAATCTCCTGGTAAGGCCTCCCGTAGCGAATCGACCGGTCGAAAGGCACATTGCCAAAATCGAAATCAGCCAAAAATTGATCCAGCCTTTGCTGTGTTTCTTTTAGGGCCTTTTCCTCGTCCTGAGCTGCCTTATGAGGCCTGCCCAGTAAATGATGGTGCACCTCTGGCGCCACTGCCAGCACGTGTAATCTGGCGCGCAAATGCTTGGCCAGCAGAATGGCCTCCTGCAACAAATGGCGAGAAGTTTCGGAAAAATCTACCGGACAAAGTATGGTGCGTATCATGGCCGGGCTGCCCCGTTTCACGACCCAAACCGGCTGGGAAGCCTTGCGAGCGATTTTTTCGGCCGTCATCCCCAGCGGATGATGCTCGTCCCCCTGGCTCTCTCCCGAGCCCAGCATAATTACATTGGGATCGTAGTAAAGGGCGTGGAAAAGAATTTGATCCACCGGGTGGCCGCTGACCAGAAGGCTATGAGCCACCTTCACCCCTTCCTTTTCAATGCGGTTACGCAGATCTTCCATGGCCTTTTTAGCAACCTCATTCATCATCTCTTCAGCCAAGTGCGCAGGTAAGTTTTCCGGTACCACATGGAGCAAAATGATTTCCGAATGAAAAATGCGCCCAAGGTAAACGGCCATATCAACCGCCGCATTGCTGGATGGGGTAAAATCTACGGGCAATAGGATGCTTTCCATTAATTTCATGATTAATCCCTCCTTGCGTTAAAAACGATGGGTTGTTCGAATTAAATTTTAAGTAAAGCTTTCAGGAGGTGCAGCCCCATACCCTTCTTTTTCACTGCCAGAACAGGGATGGAGGAATGGAGCAGCACATGTTCGGTAACGCTTCCCATGAGCAAGGCGGTAGCCGGTGTCCGGCCGCGCGCACCCATGACGACCAGGTCCACTTCATTGTTTTCGATAAACGTTTCAATGGCGGTGGTGGGTCTTTTTTCGCGAACAATCTCCGGAAGAATTTGCACCCCTGCGTGTTCAAAGCGACTCAAAAACTGATCGAATTCCCGTTCGGTGTGCTGCCGCAGGATGGCGGTAAACTCTTCTTCGCTTTTCCCGGTTTGGTAATAGTCGCTGGGGAGAGAAAAGCTGTGCAAGCAATACACTGCCTCCAGGTTCATCAGTCGTGCCAGGTGAACCGCTGTCTCCATGGCCAGTACAGAAAGTTCGGAAAAATCTACCGGCACCAGGATCTTGCTGATTTGCGGCGGAAAAGCTGCTGGCACAACCCAAACTGGACAAGGGGCTTTGCGAGTTAGCCGCACCGGGAGCCGTCGTGTTTCTCGCGCATCCACTTTTCGTCCTACAACAATGAGATCAATTTCTTTTTGCACGGCGTGGTGCAAAATCACATCCACCGGCTGGCCCGGTATCACTTCAATTTCCTGTTCAACTTCTTTACCCGGATGGAAATGCTGGCGAATCAACGCGTCCATTTTACTGCGGGCATATTCGTCCAGCGGTTGAACCAGTTCGGGGTACTCTTCTATAACTTGTTCCGGCAAATCAAGCCGCCTTTCGGCATGAAGGAAGTAGAGTTTTTCCACCGACTCCCGTGAACAAAACATAGACACATAGCGCAGCACCGTTGCGTCCAGATCAGTTAAATTCAAAGGCACTAAAATTCGGCGAAAATTGAGCATAAGAACCCCCTATTTTTGCTTGAAAGGTGAGCCACTCTCCGGATTCCCGACAGCGGCCCTTGTTAGAAACCCTCCTTTAATTGAAAGTGAAGCAGATTAAAACAAACTTCGAATACACTTCTTGGCAGATCTACAACTCTGGCATTAAAGGTGTTTGCCCAACCTCTGGGTTTGTTCTGGTAACCTTGCGATCAGCAGGCGGTTCTGAATTTTGGCCCCGGGGTTCGCCGAATCGTAAGCCAAGAAGGGCAGTTGGTTGGCGTGTCGATTCTACCGGAATTCGAAACTCAGTGCCGCTTTTTCTGGCCTCTGGAAATTGGGTGAGAATTTCTCAGGATGCTTTTTCGTTCCAGCATTTCATCCCAGCGCTGGATGAGGTATGGTTTTTGTTTTTCGAAAACCCGATTGATATTTTCCAGATATTCCTCCGCTTCGGCCAGAGTCATTTGCTGTGTTCGATTGAAGAAGGAAAGCACTCTGGCATGATAAAGGGGAATAAAAGCCGATAGCAATTGCCGGCGCGGTATTGAACCGGCGCAATAGGCAGTGGCAAAATCGAAGATCATCCGGGCCCACAGATCAGAGGCAAAAGAAAACTGGTCGCAGGGCTGGTTGATAAATTGGTTTACCGCAGACCAATTGTCGGCCTGTAGCACCTTTTGCCAGATCTCACTGTACTGCTGGAACCCCTGCTGCAGGGATTGAAACAAGCCTTCGCGGTGGATGTGAACCTCCGGCACAGTGGTACGCTGTCCCAAACCGAATCCGTAAATAATGCTGGGCCGGGAACGGCTGATCCCTTTCCACAAATATTCGAAATCGACCATCTGTTGAAAAATGGTGCCCACTACATTGGCGAACATGGGACCCAGATCCTTTGCCGGATCTTTGTGCCGGTGAGCCTTGGCCGAACCCAGAAACGTTTGGCAGACCTGGAAATGCCGGCCGATGGCCACCGTAGTTAGCCAGATGTCGATCCCGAATTCAAAGACATCGTCATACCAGGTTTTCTCCACCAGATAGCAGCGGGCTAGACGATTGGATATGCCGAAGTCCCCTCCAATAGGCTGGCGAACTCTCAATCCGTAAAGGGTACGCAGCATCGGGTAGGCAATATGGTTGGTAATGGTACCGTCGTATTTGTGACGGAGATAAATGGGCACTACAAAGTCGTAGCCTTCCAGAAGAGGCTCAATCAAGTGTTCAATCCACTCCGGCGTAATGCTTTTTAGATCGGCATCCAGCATCAGAATGGCCTGAGCGCGCAACTCCACGCCTACCTCCAGCAAATTGCGAATGTTGCGCCCTTTGCCTTTCATGCCCTGTGGGGTGCTCACATAAATTTTAGGCGTTGCGGTGTCCACCTGCAGGAAGACATCCCTGGTACCATCCGGCGAACAATTATCGGCGTTGACAATAACGGCGGGATAGTCCGGATAGTAGCGCCGCAAACCGGCGTCGGCCATCTGTACCACATGGGCAATGGTGTCGGCCTCGTTGTAAGAAGGAATACCTACCACCAACCGGGCCCGTTCTACATGTTCAGGGTTGCGAATCTCTTCAATCATGTTAAGGCCAATGCTGAAGTTCCCTGTTTATTTGGATACGATCTTTTCGGCCTTTATTTCCACGTTTTCACAAAAAGGCTGGTTGGGTTCCTTTTACCTTGGAAGAGCGCCATCCACTCCCACGATGTTTCCGTTCTCATCGATGTCGATGGATTCAGCCAGGGGTTTGTGAGGCAAGCCGGGCATGCGCAAAATGTCCCCGGTTAGTGGCACCAGAAACCCTGCCCCCGAGGCAATGATTATCTCCCGGACAGTCACCAGAAAGTCCTTTGGCCGGCCCAACAGCTTGGGATTGTCTGAAAGGGATTGCTGGGTTTTGGCAATGCACACGGGCAGGCGGTTGAACCCGTGCTGGTAAATGCGTTTCAGATCTTTCCGAGCCCGGGGCAGGTAATCCACGGCGGCGGCACCGTAGATTTCCCGGGCTACGGTTTCAATTTTTTGTTCTACCGGCAAGTTCCAATCGTAGAGTGGCCGGCAACGGTCCGGGGCGGATCGTAGGGCCTCTAGCACCGCATGGGCCAGTTCCCGCATGCCTTCCCCACCTTTCCCGTAAGGATCGGCAATCACGCAGCTTGCCCCGGCTTCTTGGCAAATTTGCAGGACCGCCTTCAACTCATCTTCCCGGTCGTGAGCAAAGCGATTTACCGCTACAATGGGTTGCAAACCAAATTTGCGAATGTTTTCGATGTGTTTTTCCAGATTGCCGCGCCCGGCGAACACCGCGTCCGGGTTCGGATTGGCGATCTGGTCCAGGGGAACCCCGCCGTGCATTTTTAGAGCCCGCACGGTTGCCACCAGCACCACTGTGCCGGGCGCCACATGGCCATAAGGGCAAACAATGTCAAAAAACTTTTCTGCGCCTAAATCGAACCCAAAGCCTGCCTCTACTACAGTCACTTCATTCAAATACAGGGAAAGTCGGGTAGAGATGACGCTGTTCGTGCCTTGGGCAATGTTGGCAAAAGGTCCGCCATGGACAAAAGCAGGCCCGTTCTCGCTGGTCTGGACCAGATTGGGCAAAAAGGCTTCCCGCAGCAGTGCCGCCGCGGCCCCGTGGATGTTTAAATCCCGGGCCAGGAACGGCTCGCCATCTTCCCGGAATCCAAGCAAAATTTGTCCGATGCGTTCTTTCAGTTCTGCATAGGAGGTGGCCAGGCACAGTATGGCCATAATTTCTGAGGCCGCGGTAATATCGAAACCGGTTTGCCGCGGGATCCCGTTTTTGGGGCCACCTAGACCAATCACAATGTCGCGCAGCGTTCGATCCTGCATGTCCATGACTCGCTTCCAGAGCACACCGCGGGTGGACATCCCTTTCAAATCCATAAAGTGAAGGTGGTTGTCCAATGAAGCCGCAATCAGATTATGGGCTGCTGTTACGGCATGAATGTCTCCGGTAAAGTGCAGGTTAATCTCCTGGGCAGGGTGCACCTGAGATCGCCCGCCCCCCGTTGCGCCGCCTTTCCTGCCCAACGTTGGCCCCATGGAGGGTTCCCTGAGGGCAACCGACGCCCGAACACCGACTTGCCGCAATCCCTGAGCCAAACCAATAGCGGTGGTGGTTTTCCCCTCTCCGGCCGGCGTCGGGGTGATGGCACTCACCAGCACCAGCTTCCCCCGTTGCCCCCCACCCTCAAGCACCCTACGAATCGCCTCCCATTTTATCTTCGCTTTGTATTCCCCATACAGAATTAAATCATCCGGCGAGAGACCCAGTTGAGCCGCCACTTTGGTAATGGGGAGTAGCCGGAGGCTATTGGGGGCCTGGCTGGACGTCCGGTTGGGAACAGTTTTGTTCGATTTCATCTCAAGGACTCCTCTGATTCGGGTTCTTCATTTTAAGCTATGGTTCATCGGATGGTGGCCTCTAAACCGATTTCAGGTTGCCGGTAGGCTCACCAGTGCAAAAAAACAAGCGAAGGAATAAAAACGCTTTATTGTTGAATCCATTTGTAACAGGGATCTTTAATGGTGTTCCGGTGATGCATGTGGATGTCCTCTTTGGTTCGGATGAAGGGCGCCAGGTCCTGATAGCGCTTCTCGGCCTGGGTGGCCACCGAAGGGTCCCTTCGGGCGGCCTTTTTGTATTCCGCCCGGGCCAGCTCGTAAACCAATTTATCATCGTACGTAAATCCTTTTTTCTTTTTGCGCCGGGAGGAACAATAGCTCACCGCATCCTCGTAAATCTGGCCCATTACCAGATAAGCATAACCGTAGTTGGGATCAATCTTCAGGGCTTTTCGGATGTAGGAGCGTGCCTTTTGGAATTGATGCATGCGCGAATACACGGACGCCAGTGAAACCAATGCATTCAAATGAGTGGGCTGTTTGGTCAAAATCTGCCGGTAAATGTGAATGGCTTTTTGCAACTTATCCAACCCCTCGTAACTGCGTGCCAAATACATCCAGGCGTCCATGTCCTCGGGATTCTGATTCACAATGGTCCGGTAGGCACGGAGGGCCTTTTGGTATTCCCCGGTATCGAAGGCAGCGCGGCCATAGGCCCGGGCATTTTCGATGTTGGTGGTGTCCTTCAGGAAGGCCTCTTCCAGGGCAGGCAAGGGATCCTGACCAAAACGTTCCATAATGCGAGCCAATAAGGCAGAGGCCTCAGCATCCGCTGGATCCAGCGCCACTACTTTTTGCTGGGCCTCGATGGCCCGTGGATCGCCGATTTCAAAATACATCCCCGCTAGCACCGCCCAGTAATTTTTCAATACCTTTGGGTCCTCGATTTTGCTTTGTACGAGCGCTTCGTAATGGGGAATGGCACATCGAATCCGATTCTGGCGGCGGAATATTTCCCCGGCAAAATAGTGAAGGGTTGCATATTCTGGATATTTTTCCAGCCCGCGATAGGCGGCAATCAGGGCGCTATCCAGCGCACCCATATTCATGTAGCTTTCCACCAAGCGGGAATAAGCCACTTTAAAAGTGCCGGTGGGATCGTTAAGCACCACCCGCCAGAAGTAAGGGATTGGTTTGGCGTATTTACGCGGCTTTTTCTCGTAGCGGGCAATTTTAAAATACTCCCTGCCGAAATCGTACCAGACTTTGATCTTTTCCAGATCGGTGGTCTGACCGGCCAGGGTATCGTAAGGGACGCTTAAATTTTCCGGTTTGCAGGGGGCCTGTTCCTGTTCGGGAGCCGGTAGCTCCGGCTCCTCTACCTGGGCAGGCAGAGAGACAACATGAAAGGCAACCACCAAACTCACGAAAACAATCACACGCCTTAACAAGTCCATTTTTACACCTTTCATCATTGGGTTCCTCCTCCTTTGCGCAATCGCAGGTCGGTAACAAAATGTTTTGTTACAATTTGTTTTGTGGCATCCGCCTTTTTCAGTCCGCAGATTCGGTGGTGGGAAAAATTTTTTGGGAAAGGGGAGATTTTCGGCCGCTTTTGAATTTACAGCTCGGGCACGAAGACGGCATCAATCTTGATGTCGATTCGCCGGTTTACCCGCATGGCCCCGGATTCCAATACGTCCCGCCATTTCAACCCAAAATCGTAGCGATCGATTTCGGTGGCTGCGCTAAAGCGCAGTCGATTTTTCCCCTTCTCCGCTAAATGAGCCCTAAGGGTAACCGGACGGGTCACATCTTTAATGGTTAACTGCCCCTTAATAAGGTACATGTTGTTGCCCAATGGCACGAACTGCTTGCCCACAAATACAATCTGAGGAAAATTTTCTACATCCAGAAAATCCTTAGAGGTCAGATAGCGGTCCCGACTGGTGTTGCCTGTAAAAATACTGGCGGCATCGATTCGGGCTTCCACTCGACCCCGGGAAAAATCCTCGCTTTCCTGGATCAGGCGAACCTGGAAATCGGCAAAGTGACCATTTACCCGAGTAATATTTTGCGGGTTTTCTTCTACGTTGCTCAACTCCGGTAGAACCAGAATTAAGCCCGTACTGAAATCCAGCGAAGATTGTTCCGGCACAAGTCGCCAGGTTTTACCGGCAAACAACGCGGTTGAGAGTAACACTATCGAAAGCACAGGGATTGTTCGCTTCATCGTCCAACCTCCTGTTTTTAAAGTTACCGGGCAAGAAGCCCCTTATTTAACCTCAGCCTACATCCGCACAGGCTGAAAAGGTGTTTATTTCTGTTCGCTTTCTTTCTCTGCTTCGGGCGAGACCGCATGCTCGACGCGGTTTGCTGCTTGCTTGTGCTGGTAAACCACCTCTTGAATCTGCTGGCGAATTTTGTCCTGCAACTGTTCAAACTGTTGGATTTTATCTTCCGGAATGGTTTTGGCGCGGGCCAGCTCTTCCCAGAAAGGCAGTTGAAATAGCGCTTCCGGAGGTAAGCCTTCCTGCAGGGCTTCTAGGGCCTGCTCGTGCCAGAACATGATGGTTCGTAACAGCAGGGCTTGTTTTTTCAGGGAGGTGTAGGTATCGGCCGGATCGAACGCGTTCTGGTGTAGAAAGTCCTCTCGAATGGCCCGGGCGGTTCGTAACACCAACCGTTGCTGGGCAGAGAGGGCTTCCAGACCCACCAGCCGCACAATTTCTTTGAGTTCGTCTTCCTCTTCCAGCAGGGCCATGGCCTGGTGCCGATCCTGAACCGCCGATTTCAGATGCTGGCTTTCCAAAGCACGATCGAAGGGCCGGTCGTACAGGGAGTAGCTGGTAAGCCAGTTAATGGCCGGAAAATGGCGTTCGTAGGCCAGCCTATCGTCCAGGCTCCAGAAAACTTTGACTACCCGCAGGGTGGCCTGTACCACCGGATCGGACAGATCCCCGCCCGGCGGACTGACCGCTCCAATAATAGAAACCGAACCTTCGCGCTCCTCACCGCCAAGGCAAACCACCCGACCGGAACGCTCGTAGAACTCGGCAATTCGCGAGGCCAGGTAGGCCGGATATCCTTCCTCTCCAGGCATCTCTTCCAGCCGGCCGCTGATCTCCCGCAATGCCTCCGCCCAACGGGAGGTGGAATCGGCCATCACGGCCACGTGGTAACCCATGTCCCGGTAGTATTCGGCCATAGTTATGCCGGTGTAAATGGACGCCTCGCGAGCCGCAACCGGCATGTTAGACGTGTTGGCAATCAGAATGGTGCGTTCCATAAGGGGACGCCCTGAATAGGGATCAATCAGTTCAGGAAACTCCTGCAGTACGTCGGTCATCTCGTTGCCTCGCTCCCCGCACCCGATGTACACAATCACCTGGGCGTCGGCCCATTTGGCAATCTGGTGTTGCACTACAGTTTTCCCCGAACCGAAGGGACCGGGCACGCAGGCGGTTCCCCCTTTCAGCAGCGGGAAAAACGTATCGATAACCCGCTGGCCGGTAACCAGAGGGATCTCCGGTTCCAACCGGCGGCGTATGGGCCGGGGCAGCCGTACTCGCCACTCCTGAACCAGAAACACGGGGATTTCCTCTTCCCCGCTTTTTAACACAGCCACTGGTTCTTCGATAGTGTAGTCTCCGGATTCAATTTGGACCACGGTAGCTCGGGCAATATGTGGCGGCACCATGACGCGGTGGGTAATAACCGGGGTCTCCGGCAACTCTCCGAGAATGTCCCCGGCCTGGACCTGCTGGCCTGGCTTTACGGTGGGTTGAAAGGACCAGCGGCGCTGGTGGTCTAGTCGCGGGGCAGTAACGCCACGGGCTACAAAATCGCCTACCTTTTCCCGTAATACAGACAGGGGGCGTTGCAGTCCATCGTAAATGGAGCCGATCAGCCCCGGACCAAGTACCACGCTCAGGGCCTGCCCTAGAGAAATTACCGGCTCATCCGGTTTCAGTCCGGTGGTCTCTTCATATACCTGGATGGCTGCTCGGTCTCCATGGAGCTCGATGATTTCGCCAATCAGTTTTTTTTCCCCCACCCGAACCACTTCGTGCAGGCGGGCAAACTCCATATCCCTGGCGACCACCAGGGGTCCGGAAATCCGTTCAATTCGCCCGGTTCGCTCTACCCTCATTCTTTTATCCTCCGTTTCGAGCTTGCATTTCGTTCACAGATGCCCCCCTGGTGAACCCGATTGGCTTTCCGGCTGGCCATTGTCGGACTCGCCGCCGCCCACGGCGCGGGCACGCAGGCGAAGCAAATGCTGGCGAATCATCACTCCGGGGTCGCCGATGCCTGGAATCGCTACAATCCAGGGACCACCCCGGCTGCCCGGTTGCCATAGGTCTGCGGGCAGTTGCGATGCCAGCCTTTCACTCAGGATAAACAATTCCACCCCTTGCTCCTGAAGCCGGGTCAGCGTGTCGGGTAATTCTGCCGGATCGGAAACGACATGCACCGGCCAACCGGTCAGGCGAAACATGGGAGCAGTTTGCCGGTCAAGTAGAAAGACGAGCTTGCTCATAAGGCAGACGCAACCGTGGTTTAATGGATTTTGGGGTTAACCCCGCCAAACGGCCGTGCAAGATTAAATTCAGGTTGAAATACTGTTGCCGGTAGAACCACCAGTAAGCGACCAGCGGTTCCGGGCCGAAGGCCGTGTAGCGAGTGAGCGAAAACAATCGACTGAGCAGTTGGTGAGCCGCCTGCTCCACCCCCCATAGCGAAGCGTGGCTGCGCAGGGCGGCGACCCCCTGGCGCAACATGCCTGCATAGGGTGAATATTTCAAATACTGCTCCGTAGCCTGGGCGGGATTTTCCACCAGGCGGGACAGCTGGCGGCGATCCAGAAAACCTTCGGCGGGCAAATACTCCCACGGGCTTCCTTCCCCCTTCCACCATTGCCAGCGCAATATTAAATGAATGGCCAGCACGTCCGCCCAGAGGCGAGCCAGCGTTTGCAAAAAGGGCAGCCCACTGGCCCGCAGGCCCTGAATCAGAAAGCGAAACTGAAGGGTTTCGGCAAGCAGCTCAATGTGAGCCTGGGGACGTCCGTTGCGCCGCCAGTTTTGAATTTCTTTTTCTGCTTCCTGTAACGCCCCAAAATGCGGCTCTCCGCCAGAAGCAGACTTCGCGGCGCCCTCCCCCTGCGTTTTCAACCGATCGAACGCCTGGAACCCCATCAGGGTTTGGCGAAGCCGGCGATGGACGAACATCGCCATCAGCTCATCCATTCGCTGTCGAAATTGGCGGAAAACAATCTCCGCCACAGCAGTCGGTTCCCGAATTCCGGTCAATTCCCGGTAGCCCAGTTGGGCCTGGAGGGCGTGAAGCAGGGATTGCCAGTCCGGCGTTTCCAGGAGCCGCGTGTAATGGACCGGACCAAGCAAGGCTCGCTCCCAGCCGCGCACTCGGGCTACGGCATAGGCATAACGGGTGTCCCCACTGAAACGAGCCAGCCAAAATTGTTGTTCAGGCGTAAGATGCGCCTGAAAATGGGGTACCTGAAGGCCGGTGACTTGATTCATGGCAGCTCCTCCACCTCACCCGAGCTACCAGCAAAAAGAATGCGGGCCAGTTCATGGAGTTGGTTGCGACGTACTTCTTGTAGCCGCTGGGCAAATGTAAATACTTGGTCGCTGCGCTCCCCGCGCAGTAGAAAGCCGCCTCCTTCCAGCGGTTCCCATTTAATAGTCAACTTGGAAACGTCCTTCTGCCGGCCGGCCGCCTGGCGAATTTGTTCCTCGAACGCATCGCCTAGCCGAGATCGATGTTGTTCCGGCAAAATCAGACTAACAGTCTGGCCGTCCCATGCGGCAAGAAAGGTTTCCACTATCCAGTGCCGGTACGTTTCCGCAGGCAACTTTTCCAGATGCTCCGCGGCCTGTGCCAGCACCGCTTCCAGCAACTCCTGCTGGGCTTCCAGCCAGCGCTTGCGGAGGGCCAGGCGGTGATGAGAAAGGCGCTGATTAACTTCCCGCTGGCACTGGCCTATCCCTTCTTTTTGCAGGCGAAGGGCTTCCTGTTCGCTCTCCTGCCGCCAGCGGGCAAGTGTTTGCTCCGTTTCCCGGGCCGTTTGCTCCAGCATCTTCTCCGCTTCCCGCCGCGCCTCATCAATTATGCCCTTCAGTAATTCATCCAGTGCCATATCTCTCGCCCACTTGGTTGAACGTTTCCAGCAATCACTGCCATTACACCGGCACCCCGAAGACCATAAAAATGGAAGTCAGAAACCCCAACACGGCGTAAAATTCAACAAACACGGCCATGATGAGGGCTTTGCCGCTGTCCTCCGGGCGATGGGTGGTCAACCCTACGCCGGAGGTACACACCTTGCCCTGCCAGATGGCAGACAGTCCGGCCACGGCAATGGGCACACCTGCCAGCAACAATGCCCATCCGGTGTCCGTGGAAAGACTGGCCACCTGACCGGCGATCAGCCCGACTTTTTGTAACAAAAGGAATCCAATAACAAACCCGTAGATGCCCTGGGTTCCGGGTAAGGCCAGCAGAACCAGATAGCGGCCGAAATTACGCGGATTTTCCACCATGGCCCCAGCACTGGCCTGACCCACATAGCTGATGCCAAGAGCAGAAGAAATGCCCGGCACCACCACAGCCAGAGCCGCGCCAGTCAATGCAAGAACTACGCCTGTACTCATGATCGCTCCTCTCTGATGGATTTGTGCCAATCGGATAGGGTTTGGATGCGCAGGGGACGAAACGGCTCGCCGCCGCCTTCAAAAAACTTGCCGAAAAACTCCACGTATTGCAGTCGCGCTGTATGGATAAACCCTCCCAGCGCGTTAATGGCCAGGTTAAGAGCGTGCCCCACAATAAGAATGGCGGCCACCAGCACATAGCCAAGCCAGCCAGCGCGTAGCGCCATTCGAGCAATGATGTTGACTACCCCGGCAATAACGCCAGTGGCCATGCCCAGAGCAAACAACCGGGCATAGGAGAGCACATCGCCCAGTAGATTGGAAATCCGGTACACGGCGAAAGCCCCTTGGGCCAAGCGGGCAAAAGGGTTGGCCGAGCGGCGACCAGCAAATAACAGCAATACCAGTAGGGAACCCGCTAGCAGCAACATACCCATCCAGTTCAAAATGAGGATGCCCCCCAGGGCCGATGCGAAGATCAGCAGAGAAACGGCCAGTAATATGCCCAACCAGGGCCCCTGGTCCAACAGGGCATCGCTGCATTTGCCCTGCCGCCACAAACGGGCAAAAGCAATCCCAATTCCAACCCCAACATGCACCATGCCTAAACCCAGAACAAAATAGAGAAAGGTTAACTGGTCGCGGGCAGGATTCAAGATGACCAGCCCGGAAAGTGCATTAAGCGGTGCCGGGAGCTGCTGTGCCGGAAACCCAAAAAACCCACCGGTAAGCGTACCTACCACCATGGTTACCCCACCGGAAATGGCCAGAAGGCGGAGCAGTTTGCCAGCTCCCTCAGAGAGCGTTCTTCTCCTACGCAAAAACCACCAACTCACCAGCCCCAACAGCAACCCGTAACCCCCGTCGGTAAGACAAATACCAAAAAATAGAGCAAAGAAAGGCGCCATGAGCGGGGTAGGATCGACCTCCCAGTAGCGCGGCCGGGAATAGAGATCGGTGACAAATTCAAAGGGTTCGGCAGGAGGTGGATTAAGATAGGCCACCGGGGGCTCATCCTCGGGCTCCGGGTTCTGCTCGATCAGATGATAAGGCAACCCGGTTTGAGAAAGGACCTGTTGTAATTCCTTCTTTTTCCGCGCCGGCACCCATCCGCTGAATGCCCACAGATGCGTGGTACCCCGCCCCAGGAGCAAGTGCTTCAGTCTTTCCCGGCGATTTAAGGCGTCCTGGTACAAATCCAGCAGAGACGGTAACCACTCCCTAGCATAACGCCTTTGCTGCTCTCTTAAATGCTCAATTTGAATTTCCAGTACTTCCAATTGGAGTTCAATTTCTTTACGGCAATGGGAGGCTTTTCCCTGGCACCAGCTCAGGTCCAGAGGAGTGATTTCCCGTTGCTCCAGCCACTGTTGCAGGGATTCAAGCAGATTACGCCGAACGATCACGACCACCAGAATACGCTGGTCAGGGCGAGGGAGCGTTAAAAGTACTCCGTTTTCTTTCAGCCATCCACGAAGCTGAGGAAGTAATTTTTCGCTGTCGTAGGAAGGGACTGCGAAGAAAATCACACCCACACGGCGAAAGGTTGCCAGCTCCTCCAGCGGAAACTGAAGTCCTTCCAGCCAGCCAAGCGTTTCCCATCTGCGGGAGAGCACCTCCATTTCGTGGTGCAGGCGGTGTTCTTTTTGTAGAATGCTGTGCACCTCCCGGTAAAGCGATTCGACCGAAGCCTCGGGTTTTAAACTTAAATCCCGTGCCTGTAAAGCCTCATTTCCGCTCTGAGAGCGCACCAAAGGCTGCAGGTGTTGAAGCAAAAATTGCAATTGTTCCAACCTTGTGTCTTCTTTATTAAGCTCCTCCACCAACACGCTGGAATCCACCTGGCGAAGCGGGGAATCTGCTGGCCTTTTTCGCTCCAGAAGGGCCGGTGCGGGATGTACCACGCCGGCACGCTGCAGCGCTTCCAGTACCGTTTCACCATCCTTCTGGTGTACAAACAGAGTCATTTTGTAGATGGGTTCAATGGCCATGGCTACCCAAAACCTGTTCCAGCACGTATTGCAGGGCTTTCTGTCGGTTTTTTTCTGCTGTTTTGTTCAGCGCCCTCAACTTGGATTCCAAAGATCGGCTCAGGGATTCCATCTCTTGTTCACTCTGTTTTTGGAGGCGATTGCAAGTTTCACGGGCCTTCTTGCGAGCCTCTTCCAGCAGGGACCGGCGGATTTGATCGGCCTGTTCCCGAGCTTTGCGGCGCATTAGTTCGGCCTGTTGCCGGGCCTGTTGCAAAACGGCCTCGGCCTGTTGCTCCGCCTGCCGAATACGCTCCAAGGTTTGGTCCAAAGGATCCATCGTCTTGGCACCCCGTTGTAAAAAGTTTATTGTGAAATCACAGACTTTCGCTCCCCCACCCCTGCTTGCCAGTGGTGTTGCCCAAAAAAAGTGAAAAAAATTATGCTGTCAAGTTTATTGCCGGCGCCAGGCTAACATCAATCCCCTCGCCTCCGATGTACAAAATGCTGAGCAAAATGAATCACTCTTAACATCGTCGCTTTTAGTGGCTTACAACAGATGAGTGCTCAAAAACGGCTCTATCAACAAAAGACGACGGTTTTCGCAACTTGCCGGTCGTTTTTCTCTTCTTTGTACTCTTCTTTCTGTTCGTTCGTAGAACTCACCCCCTTCGCCACCTCTGTCGGCAAGGGAGCGGGTTGGAGGTGATTGACTTACCGCCAGTGCAAACGAAACAGTTGTTCGCATAAAAAGACAGCCATCAAGCCTTTTTGGCAGCCATGGTTAAAGGCGAGTTGATTATGAGCCGGTATCCGTAAAACAGTGCCTTGCTCCTATCCTACACTTTCTACTGTTCAGAAACCCCCCGAGTAAGTTGATTTTAACCCCAATCTCAGCACATCGGCTAGAAGCATAAAAACGTATTTTTCTTATCTTTTAAGACACGACCCTCCCCCTCTACAGAGAAGAACAGGCGAGCTGTTGCTCACGCAAATTGAGGTCCCGATCAACGCGCCGGTTTTTCTGCACTCTGGCCGGCCTCGCCCGCCAAAATAGATTTAATGCGCATCAGCCGAGAGGTATTGGCTCGTTCATTTTCGCTCAGCTTCAACTCAATGAACTTGATCTGAGCTTCCATTTGGGGAATGAGAGCAAATTCCAGGGCATTCACCCGGCGGCGGGTGGTTTCTATTTGCCGGGTTAATGTTTCCAGCCGCCTGATCCGAACTGCCAGCTCAATCAATTCAGGTACCAGATCGGTCAATTGCTCTACCATAGGGTCCAGCTCAGCAGGGGTATTGAGCAAGCCGTACGGTGGAGCGGGCAAGATAGCCCTCACCGTCCAGTCCGGCACTGTGCTGGTTAAAATCCGCGTCCGGGTAAAATTTTCTTGTATCTCCAAGCGTGGTTTGCTGGCCAGAGTCTCCAGTTGATGGGGAAAAAGATGGCCACTGCCCAACACCCAGTGGGAATACATCTGTTTTAATCGGGGCGTTAAACGAACCTCCTGATCCAGCGCCATGCGAATTTCCTGTCGAAACCGATTGCTCAGTTCATCCAGTTTGTACTTCAATAATTCGTGGCCCCGGCGGGCCATGGCCAAACGCCGGCGTAACTTCAGCAGAGTCATACGGTTGGCACTGATCTGATCCACCGGCTATCCCTCTTTTTGCCCCATTTGACCTTGATCCGCCGCAGGCTGGGCTGATTCGTCTTTCGCGGAACCCCGGCTTGCCTGCCGGTAAAATTTATCCAAAAATTCCGGCCGGATTCGCTTGAGCAATCCGCGGGGCAGTTTGGAAATCACCTGCCAGCCGGTATCCAGGGTCTGTTCAATGGTTCGCTCGGCCTGCTCTCCCTGGTGGAGGAATTGCTGCTCAAAGGCCTCGGCAAACTGTAGAAACCGGCGATCTTCTTCGCTGAGCGCTTCCTCTCCCAGAATTACGGTGAGTTCCCGGGCTTCCAGGCCGTGGGCGTATGCGGCAAATAATTGATTGGCCAGATCGGGATGATCCTCCCGGGTATGGCCTTCGCCAATGCCCTTGTCCCGCAAGCGGGACAGCGACGCCGGAATATCCACCGGCGGATAAATTTTCTTCTTATGCAGGGAGCGGGACAGGATAATCTGGCCTTCGGTAATATAGCCGGTCAAGTCGGGGATAGGATGCGTTTTATCGTCTTCCGGCATGGTGAGGATGGGGAACATGGTAATGGAGCCTGTTTTGCCTTTGATGCGACCGGCCCGCTCGTACAGGGTGGCCAAATCCGTGTACATGTACCCGGGATAGCCCCTCCGGCCGGGTACTTCTTTGCGGGCGGCCGAAACCTCGCGCAGTGCCTCGCAATAGTTAGTCATGTCGGTCAGGATCACCAGCACGTGCATATCCATATCGAAGGCCAGATATTCGGCGGCGGTGAGGGCCAACCGCGGGGTGGCCAGACGCTCAATGGTGGGATCGCTGGCCAGATTAAGAAATAGTACCGAACGTTCCAGGGCACCGCTTTCCCGAAAGCTCTCTCTGAAAAAACTGGCCTCTTCGAAGGTAATGCCCATGGCAGCGAACACCACCGCAAACTGCTCCCGTTCCCCCAGTACAGTTGCCTGGCGGGCGATTTGAGCCGCCAATTGATTGTGCGGCAAACCAGCCCCAGAGAAAATGGGCAATTTCTGACCGCGCACCAGTGTGTTCAGCCCGTCAATGGCTGAAATGCCGGTCTGAATGAATTCCGAGGGATAATTGCGAGCGGTTGGATTGATCGGGCTGCCATGAATGTCCCGGTATGCCTCTGGCAAAATGGGTGGCGCTTCATCTCTGGGGCGCCCCTGACCATCGAAAATGCGCCCCAATAGAGCCGGTCCTACCCCCAATTCCAGCCCTTTGCCTAAAAAACGAAAGCGGGATTCCTTCAGGTTGAGCCCGGTACCCCCTTCGAACAGTTCCACCAGCACTTGAGAGCCGTTCACCTCCAAAACCTGTCCGCGGCGCACCTGGCCTTGGATCTCTATTTCTACCAGATCCAGATAACCGACCCGTTCATCCACCCGAACAAAGGCCAGTGGTCCCTGAACATCTGTTGCCGTGCGATATTGTCTGGCCACCCGCATCGTCCTCCTCAATGCTAAATTAACCACTACGGTTGTAAGACTTTCAGCACTTTTTTCGTTTTGTGATCGAGAATTTTCACCGTTACTCCTTTACGCAAACGAATAACACAGCGCTGGTAGGAGGAGTTTTTGTTCTCCTGGGATTTGGGATAAATAGTGAGCTTGTCCCCTATGCCATCGACGTATTCCAGCACGCACTTCACATCGCGATTCACGTCGTGATCACCCCAGTCTGTGTCAATGTACACATCCACATTCTGGTACACAATGCTTCTGGGCTTGTGCGCTTGAACGCTGTCCTGCCGGTTTTGAGTGGTGTCGGAAGTCTGAATCCGCTCGGGCGCGGGAAAGGGAGATTGCTTGCGGGCTGCATGTAGCACTCCCATAGGCCAGCAGAAGAAAAGCAAGGTCCAAAAAACCAGAGCGATGCGTTTCATGGTGACCCCTCCTTTCAGGTAAATGATTTCTCGCACCAGGCGAGTGGTCATGAGAGTTATTTGGGGATCCCCCAGAAATTTCGATTGCTCTATTTTCCTGGAAACAACGCCTTTCACAGGCATCGGAGCTAAACCAATTTACCCGGCGAAGGGGGAGAGAGCCCTAAAACAAAGGTCTGCAAGCTCTCTTATTGGCTAAAATTTGTATCTTTACTTAAGGAAACAAGGTGCAAGCACTCACCGCACGTAAAGCGTTGGAGGCAAAAACTCGTAAGCCCATTCCCTTTGCTTAACAGTTGACTCAATTCGGGTTCTGCCCCACCTCTTAGAGGCGTTCGTTGGCCCCTGGTTCGCAGCAAAAGACGATGTTTAAACATTAGAATTCGTCGCTAAGCACGTGCCTGCTTTCGGCAAGCTCGGCTTGTGCCTCCTCCACCGTCTGATAAGCCCAGCTGAGCCAGGAATGATAGGCTTTCTCCTCTCCTCGAACCACCCGGCCGTAAAGGTCTGCCAGTTGACGGGTAATTGGGCCAGGTTTGCCATTGCCAATCACTGTGGTAGGCCAGCCCTCCCGGGCTCGATGGGGATCGTGGCCATCGGTAACTCTGGTAATCGGGGTCACTTCCGCTGCCGTTCCGGAGAAGAAGGCCTCATCTGCACCCAGAAATTCGTCCAGTGTAATGGGGCCTACACGGGTTGGGATACCTTGATCGGCGGCCAGCTTAAGAATGGTGTCCCGGGTGATACCGGGCAAAATGGACTCTTCCACCGAATTGGTCTTGAGTACACCACTTTTCACAATGAAGATATTCTCTCCGGACCCTTCAGCCAATCGTTCCTCCAGATTTAAGAACACAGCCTCGCCGAACCCATGACGGCGGGCAAATTTTCCGGCAATCATGGATTGCACATACACACCGCTCATTTTAGCACGCATGTCGAACTGGGAGGGATGAATTCGCCGCCAGGGCACCACAAGCACGTGAACGCCCTTTTCCAGCGCTTCCTTGCCCAGGTAAGCCCCCCAGGCCCACGCGGCGATGGTTACCTGGACTGGACAGGCGTGGGGAACCAGCCCCAGGTTTCCGTAACTGTAGTAGATAATGGGCCGAATGTAGGCGCTGCGCAGCCGATTCTGGCGCAGCGTTTCCAGAACAGCCTCGAATAATTCCTCCCGCGTGTAAGGCACTTCCATCTGAAGGACGCCGGCGGAATGAAACAGGCGCTTCAGGTGCTCTTTCAGGCGAAAAACCGCCGGTCCCCGCTCGGTTTCGTAGGCTCGAATCCCTTCAAACACTGCCGTTCCGTAGTGGAAAGCATGACTCATGGCATGAATCAGACTTTCCTCCCAATCCAGCCATTCACCCATGTGCCAGATTTTTTGTGCACCGGAAAAGAAAGTTTTATCCCACATGACTGAATCCTCTAAATTTAGGTTTGCGGTTGCAAATGAACTTGCCCGTAGAGCTCGCGGAACGCTTTCACCCCCCAGCGGAAGGCTTCTTCGTTGAGAGGAATCAGCGCACAATCTTTTTGCAGGAATTGGCGCAGGGCGGTCAAAAAGGACTCCTCTGGAAAGATTTGAGTTGCCGCCTGGAAGGCGCCCAGTGCCACCACATTCTTAACCACCTTTTTCCCAAGGTCCAGAGCAATTTGCGTAAAAGGCACACCGAATGCCTGCACGCCCGAGGGGAGCTCCGGTTCTTCGCGGATCACGGTACTGTCGTAAAGGATCAGTCCGCCGGGCCGCACGGTGGGACCAAATTTGTGCAAGCTGGGCGCATTGAACACTACCAGCAATTGTGGATCGGGCACGGCCGGACTGAGCACTTCGCTCCGGCAAATGTGCACATCGGCGTAGGAGGTGCCACCACGGGATTCCGGCCCGTAGCTTGGGATGTGGGTGGCATCGAAGCCCTCGTTAATGGCGGCATGGGTAATGAGCAGTGCGGCGGTCTGAGCCCCATCTCCGCCGGCCCCGGCCAGCTTGATGGCAATGTCCTCCGGATCCAGATGTGCTGGAAAGCCCTTGCTGAAGCGAGGCGGAGCCTCCTGGCTGGCCCCAATCTCTTCCAGTAATTTCTCCGGCTGGAAACTGGGCGGGGTCAGCTGGAACCAGGGCTCCCCAGGCTCATCTTTCAACACACCTAGAGGAAAGTAGCGAGTCATCACCTCTTTAACCCACTTTTCGGCTTCCACCGGCTCCATATGCCACTGTACAGGGCATTCGCTGAGCACTTCCACAAAGGCGAAACCCCGATTTTCCACCTGGCATTGCAGGGCTTTTTTGATAGCCTTTTTCGCCCGTACACGTCGCTTATTGTCATACAGGGCGACCCGCTCCACATAGATTGGGCCATCCAGTGCCGCAATCAGTTCGGCCATTCGCAGGGGCAACCCATTCAGGCGCGATCGTCCTTCTGGTGTGGTGGTGGTTTTCTGGCCGGGTACGGTGGTGGGCGCCATCTGTCCGCCGGTCATGGCATAATTAGCGTTATTAATGAAAATGACCGAGATAGGGATGCCCAGCTGGGCGGCATGGATGATTTCGGCAAGTCCAATCGAAGCGAGATCGCCATCGCCCTGATAGCTAATCACCACCGCATTGGGATTGGCCAGCTTGTGCCCCAGCGCTACCGCCGGCGCCCGGCCGTGGGCCGCTTGGGTATTACCTACATCAAAATAGTAGTACAAAAAAACGGCACAGCCCACCGGCGAAACGGCCACCGTTCGATCCTGGATGTCCAGTTCTTCGATGGCTTCGGCAAGGAATTTGTGAACCACACCGTGCCCGCAACCCGGGCAGTAATGGGTGCTGTGGCCCTTGAGCCCCTCGCCATGGGCATGCCTTTCGAAGGTTGCAAAGAAAACACTCATGGTTCCACCTCCTTTTCTTCCAGCACGGCCTGAACAATTTCGGAGACCTGGGGCAGGACTCCTCCATAGTGGCGGATATGGTGAATGGGAGGGTGAGGCACAATTTCTTCGCGGCCAAGCGCCAGGCGCAATTCATCTTCCAGTTGACCGTTGCTGGCTTCTACCACAATCAGGCGCTCCATACCAGGCAGGAGAGGTTTCAAATGTTCAATGGGAAAAGGCCACAGGGTAATCGGGCGAAACAGGCCTGCTTTTACGCCCAGGTCCCTCAATTTCTTCACCGCCCCGCGCACCATGCGCGAAGGCGTGTTGGAGGCCACCAATAAAATCTCTGCGTCGCGGGCAAAATAGAGATCGGCCCGCTGTTCGTTTTCTTCCATAAGCCGGTACTTCTCTACCAACCGTCGATTGTGAGCTTCCAGATCGGCCTCGCTGAGATGAATCGAGCAAATCAAATTGCGACGGTGTTCGCGGTCGCCGTACACCGCCCAGGAGGGCAGACCGGGCTGAATCATGTATCGAGGTAATTTAACCCTCCCGGTTACCTGACCCAGATACCCATCGCCCAGTACAATGACCGGATTGCGGTAACGAAAGCTCAGCTCGAAGGCCAGCATGGTAAGATCCAACATTTCCTGAGGGTCGGCGGGGGCCAGGACAAGAGCATGGGTGTTGCCATGACCCAGTCCTCGGCAGGCCAACTTGATGTCTCCTTGCTCGGGAGCAATGTTGCCCAGCCCTGGCCCGCCACGCATTACATTGACAAATACACCGGGGACCTCTGCTCCGATGAGGTAGGAAATACCTTCCAGCATCAGGCTAAACCCGGGCGAGGAAGTGAAGGTCATACAGCGCAAACCGGTTCCGCCACAACCGTAGATGTGGTTCACAGTGGCCACTTCGCTGACCGCCTGAACGAAAACACCATCCAGATGGGGCAACACTTTGGCCATCAGTTCAGCACCCTCGGTGGACGGGGTAATGGGATAACCGAAAAAGTGCCGGCAGCCAGCCAGCAGGGCACCGATGGCCGCGGCGTAGGTCCCTTTAACCACCAGAGGTTCGGTTTCCGGAAGCGGAATCACCTGGTCAGGAATTTCTCGGGGCTCCGTTTCTGCAGTGGGTCTCGGACCAAACTGCTTGGCCGGATCGGTAAGCTGGAACTCGTACTTGCGATTTTCCGGCATTAAGCCGTAGGGTTCCGGGCAGGCCAGCAAACACAGTCCACAACCGTTACACACCGAATAGTCAATTACCACTGGCACATACCCGCTAACGGGATTCACCTCATTGCTGTACTCGATGCAATGCTTGGGACAGGCGGCAATGCAACGACCACAACCTTTGCAGTATTCCGCAAGCAGAAAAGGTTTGGGGCGGGATTTAAGATCTTTCTTCAAGGAAATCACCCCTTTCCAGCTATTTGAGGGGATAAGGTTAAATGATTCGAAACATGACTCACTGGAAGCGCATCATTCACAATGCCTTTGAACTCCGGCGGTGGAATCGGCGAAGAGAACGATCGGCTCAGAGACACTCCATTGCACACAGTGAACGATTCCGGCCGCAGGGCGTGTTCTGCATTTCTCTTTCAAATATTAGAGAATTGTAACAGGGAACGGATCAGCCGCTTAGACGCCCATCCACAACGGCGATGGCGCCGGGCTGTTGTGCGGACATTTTCCAAGTTGAACATTGAAGAAGTGCTTTTTCCAACTTACGAACCAGACAAATTCCGGCAATTTTGTGCCTGTGAAAAACATTGCGTGTAACTACGAAAAGTGGCGAAGCAAAAAGGATTAATTTTCATGAAACAGCTGGCGCAGCCGCGGGGCGGTTCAGAAAACAAAGTGAATAGAGTTGCAAATTTTTGCCACTAGCGCTTTACACAAAATGTGTGCTTGCAACGATTGTTTTCGATGCGAAACAAAGGATTTAGCAAAATAATAGCTTTGCAGTCCTTTATTTGCGCGCTCTTTTTAAACAATCCCGGTTTGGGGCTGAGTTGAGTAAAATTTGGCGCCAGTGAAACAGTTGACTGCATAACAGTCCATCAAGCGGGACTTGTTGGACAGCCCTCTACAGGAAATTTAAATCCTTGGCCTGTTTTTCTAGCTCTTCTCGAAACTGAGGAGCCGCGATCTGAATTAATGCCTCGGCCCGTTGGCGCACCGTTTTCCCGTAAAGATCGGCCACGCCATATTCAGTAACCACCATGTGGACGTCGTAGCGGGTGGTAGTAACGCCAGCACCGGGTTTTAACAAAGGGACAATTCGCGAAATGGTGCCCTTTTTTGCCGTGGCCGGAAGGGCAATAATGGGCTGGCCGCCTTTAGAACGGGCCGCACCGCGCACAAAATCCAGTTGGCCTCCCACCCCGCTGTAAAACTTTGGACCGATGGAGCAAGCCGAAACCTGGCCGGTCAAATCTACTTCGATGGCGCTATTGATACTGAACATTTTGTCGTTCTGGGCAATAATGAACGGATCGTTAACGTAATCGGTAGGATGCATTTCGATGATGGGATTGTCTTCGACAAATTCGTAGAGTTTCCGCGAACCGAATAGAAATCCTGCAACCACTTTGTCCGGATGCAGGGTCTTGCGGGCGCCGGTAATGACACCGGATTCCACCAGTTCCACTACCCCATCGGAAAACAATTCGGTGTGAATGCCTAGGTCGCGATGGTTCTTCAAGTTACGCAACACGGCATCGGGAATGCTTCCAATGCCCAGTTGCAGGGTGGCGCCATCGGGAATTAATTCGGAAATAATCCGACCGATTTTTTCGTGCACCGGGGTGGAACCGCCCTGTGGTGCCTCGGGAAGGGCGTAGTCCACTTCCACCAGATAGTCGATTTCCCGCAGATGAATGAAACTGTCCCCCAGGGTACGGGGCATTCTTGGATTGATTTCGGCAATGATTAATTTTGCCGCCTCTGCGGCGGGCTTGGTACAGCCCACTTCAACGCCGAAGGAACAGAATCCATGCTCGTCCGGAGGCGACAGTTGAATGAGAGCCACATCGATGGGTAGAATACCCCTTCGGAACAACCTGGGGATTTCGGAAAGGAAAATGGGTGTAAAATCGGCCCGCCCTTCCTGAACGGCCTTGCGAACGTTATCCCCAATAAACAATGAATTCTGGCGAAAGCTTTTTTGAAACCTGGCATCCACATAAGGGGCAGGACCGAAATGGAGCACGTGAACAATTTGCACATCGCGCAGTTCATCGGCCCGCTGAACCAGCGCTTGAACCAATACCTGGGGCACGCCCGCTCCACCCCCTACATAAACAGTTTGTCCGGATTGAATTTTTGCAACCGCTTCCTCAGTGCTGATTTTTTTCTTCTGGTAAAGATGCATCCAGCTCATAAGTCGATCTCCACATTTTTCCCCATGGCTTCGGCCACGTGGGTATTAGCCAGCTTACCCCGCCACAGGTTAACGCCCTGTTTAAGTTCAGGAATGTGTTGGATGGCTTTATCCAACCCATCTCTACCCAGGGCCAACAAATAGGGCAGCAGGGCATTCCCATGGGCATAAGAAGCGGTACGGGCAACCAGGGAGGTGACGTTAGGCACGCAATAATGAATGACCTCTTCCTCCACATAAAAGGGATTGGAAAGATTCGTTGGCCGGCTGGTTTCCACGCATCCGCCGGTGGCAATGGCGAAATCGATCAACACCGCCCGATTGCGCATACTGCGGACCATTTCCCTGCTGACCAGTATCGGGGAGCGTCCCCCGGGATCGATCCAGGCGCCAATTAAAATATCGGCAAAAGCCACCGCCTTAGCAATGTTAAACGGGGTGGCCAACATGGTCACGATCTGGCCGGAGAAAAACTCGTCAATGCGTTGCAAATAATCCAAGCGATTATCGATAACAGTAACCTGAGCACCAAGTTGATGAAAGGCTCGAGCGGCATTGCGTCCCAGGATGCCTGCGCCCAAAATGACGACAACCGCCGGCGCAATGCCTGGGATACCGCTGAGCAACATGCCCAAACCGCCTCCTGGACTTTCCATCAATTGGCCGGCTATGATCGGTGCCACACGCCCGGCAATTTCGTTATTGGGCATAAGAATGGGATACTCCCCTTGTGGGGTGCGGACGGTTTCGTAGGCAATTGCCGTCATGCTGTGGTTTACCAATGCATCGTACAGGTCTGGCGAAGCGACCGCCAGGTGCAGAAAACTCATTAACACAAGTCCAGGACGAAAATAAGATTGTTCCCGATCGGTGGGCCGGGCCACCTTAACCACTACCTCCGAACGACCCCATACCTCCTGTGCGCTGTAAAGGATTCGGGCACCAACTTGTTCGTACAATCGATCTGGGAATCCGGCCTGCCGGCCAGCGCCACGTTCCACGTAAACGGTGTGCCCCTCGCGCACCAGCGCATCAACCACCGCTGGAGACAGCGCTACCCGGTATTCATCAGAACGCACTTCGCAGGGCAGACCAAACCTCATGGCACACTCCCAATTTTAATCTTTAATGGGCAATGTGGTAATGCTTCCCATCTGGAAAGCGGCACCAAAATCGATTTTAAGCGCAGGCAATAACAAAATTGCACATTTTTTGTTATTTTATTCAAGTTAACTTTAAAATTTAAAAATAAAACCCATTCCTCAGGTTGGTCAGTTACATCGGTTGTGCCAAATTCTGTTAAAAAAATAGCGGGGGATTAGTAAATTTACCATGACCTGGATTAGCTCGAGAACTGACCAAAATCAGCATTTTTAGATTTCGGCTGAAAAGACACATTGCTGGGGTAGGACGATCTGACCGCAGAGCGTTCACATTAAAGGCGTGCTCGAGCCTAGATGGCCCTTGAGCCATACACGGGCACAATGAGGTTGGCCATTGAGGTTTCTGCTTACGGGTCGGTTTAACAGCAAAAGCACGTCGGTGGAAATGAATTGGGATGGGTAGTGAATCGTTCTGCTGGCTGAGTGCCGTAACTGACTTTCCAGGGTGACAAGGACAATGGTCGCGGGGCTGTAAAAAAACAACAAATTGAATGTGTTTACAACAATTGTATTTCTTGATTCCCAGCAAGTATTGCGGCGTATCGCGAGATTTTACAAATAGTTCAGTCAAACGAAGGGGCCTAGAGAATCCTTTACATTTTTGGTCTGAACCCCTTCGCCCATTGTCTTCGCAAGAGAAGGGGGGTAGAGCGTGGGTTGATTAAAGTCCCGTGCATGTGTAACCATTGTTTGCACAAAGATACGTTGTTTTCTACTGTTTGGACAACCTTGCTACTTTCCGCGCGTATCCGCGTCGATCACTGGTTGGTTTTAAAATATTTTTCGCCGCGGATCAACGCGGATGGACACGGATTTGAGAAGGAAAAAACGGCCAGGTGATGTCATGTCGAGCGAGCCCCGCGCCAGCGGGGCGAGTCGAGACATCTCGGGAGGTTTCTCCTTTCCACTCCTCCTGCAAGGGCAGGACTCGCT
>RFHE01000194.1 GCA_003696445.1 Calditrichota bacterium
CGTTCCGCTACGCTCCACGAGCTTTTGAAGCTGTTCCCATTGTTTATCACTCAATCTCTTTATCCGGGTTAACTGTAAACTTTGAATTGAAGAAGTACACCACCTAATTTTGGTTTCAGTTGCTGACGGGTTAGTTTAAGGCCTATGGTTGCCTGCGGAGCCGGTCTGGCATTCCGAGGAAGGGGGTGAGTCAGCCCGAACGCCAGCGCCGCCAGCTCTTCACAATGCGGCTTTCCAGCTCCTCCACAATCGTGTAGAGAACAGGCACGATAACCAGGGTAAGCAAGGTGCTGGTTGTCATGCCGCCAATCACACTGCGGGCCATGGCCGACCAGTTTTCCGAGCCTGCGCCAAGCTCCAGAGCCAGGGGCACCATGGCCAGAATGGTGGTCAGGGCGGTCATCAGCACGGGACGCATGCGGATACGGGCGGCTTCGACCACGGCCTGGTGCAAAGGCATGCCGCGCCGGCGCAGTTGATTGGTGTAATCCACCAGCACAATCCCGTTGTTGACCACAATCCCGACCAGCATAACGATCCCTACCAGGGACATGACACTCAGCGGGGTCTGGGTCAAAAACAACATGAAGCCTACCCCGATAAATGCCAGTGGAATGGTAAAAAAGATGATGAACGGATCGACCAGCGACTCGAACTGAGAGGCCATGACCATATACACTAACAGAACTGCGGCGATAAAGGCGATTCGGAGATAGTAGAAGGCCTCCTGCTGATCTTGCGCGGTGCCGCCGATGAGAACCTGAACATCGGAGGGGATGGGCGTCTCCTGCAGAACCTGGCGGATTTTGGCCACTGCCGAGGAGAGATCGATGCCGGAGAGATTGCAGCCTACCGAAATCATGCGTTGCTGATTCTCCCGGTAAATACTGGCCGGGCCTGCTTCCTCCCGAATCTGGGCCAGCTGGCCCAGGGGAATGAGCTTGCCGGCAGGGGTGGGTATCAGCAGATTGGCAATGGCTTCCTTCTGCCTGCGGAAGCGCCGGTCCAGTTGGACGAAAATGTTGTACTCGTCGGCGCCCTCCCGGTACAGGGCGGCAACCTTGCCCTGAAAAGCAGTGGAAATGATGTGGGCCACCTGCGAGACGGAAAGCTTAAAGTCGTTCAGCCGTTCCCGCTCCGGGATAATCTGCAGCTCCGGTGTGCTCTCCCGAACGTTTAGCGAAACATCCACCAACCCCGGAATTTTTTCTAAACTGGCTTTGATCTGTTCCGCCAGCTGGCGGTTCTGCAGCAGATTGGGGCCCAGCAATTTTACTTCTATCGGACGCTCGGTGGTAAATCCCGTGGGTTCAATAAATTCGAAGCGAATGCCTGGAACCTCCTGGAGCCGTTTGCGAAGGGCGTCCTGGATCTCGAATTGACTCCGCTTCCGCTCCTCCATGGGCGAGAGGCGAATGCGCAAAAAGATGGTGTAGCTGGCCGTCCCGGTGAAGATGGCGGTAATCCCTTCCCCGGCCCCAAATAGCACGTACAGATTCTCCAGCTCGGGCACCTCTTCCCGCACAATGTTTTCCAGATCAAGAACGGTCTTCTCCGTTTCCTCAAGGGGCGTTCCGATTTCCCGGTCTACCCGTACGATTATCAGGTTCTGATCGGTTCTGGGAAGAAATTCGCCGCCAAGGGTGGCCGTTAAGGCGATGGAAATAACCAGCAGGAGCCCGGCAATCAGCAACGTTTTTTTTCGATGGCCAAGGCACCAGTGTAAAATGCGCAAATATTTTCCGGAAAGGTGAGCCTGGGCCTCTCTGATTCTGCGAGACCAGCGCGATGCAGCCCCTTCGGGCCTAATCTTCAGAAATTGATGTGAAAGCAGCGGGATCAGCGTCAGGGCAATGAGCAGGGAAGCCCCCAGGCTGAAGCACATCACCACAACCATATCGCTGAACAGTTCGCCGGCAATTCCGGGCACAAAAAGTACCGGCACGAATACAGAAATGGTGGTCAGTGTGGAGGCAGTGATGGCCAGGCCGACTTCCGAGGTGGCCACATCGGCGGCCTGGGAAAGTGGTGTTCCGCTCTCGTGATAGCGATAAATGTTCTCCAAAACGACGATCGCGTTGTCCACCAGCATGCCAACCGCCAGTGCCAGACCAGCCATGGTTACAATGTTCAGGGTCAGGTGAGCCAGATGCATGACCGGAAAAGTGGCTAAAATGGCCACCGGGATGGAGACGGCCATGATGAGGCTGCCCCGAAAGTTGGCCAGGAACAGTAACAGCACCAGAAAGGACATCAAGAAGGCCTGCAGGGCGGAATTGCGCAGATTGTAAATGGAGCGCATGATGAATTCCGAGGCGTCGAAAACAATGCCCAGGCTGGTGCCTTCGGGCAGGATGGCCTCAATGTCGGAAAGCGTCTGGCGAACTCTGCGGCAGGTTAAAACCGTGTTGGCATCGGACTGTTTGTTTACCTGAATGACCACACCAGGGTTGAAATTTGTGCGGGCGTCGCCAAATCGTTCCTTGAAGCCGTCCTCTATCTCGGCCACATCTTTCAAATAAACCGGAACGCCCTTCACATACTTAACCACCACAGACTGGATGTCGTCCAGAGAGTAATATTCGCTGAGGATGCGGAGACTCAGGTTCTGGGAGTGGGTTTCAATCCTACCGGCCGGCTGCAGGGAGGCCTCGCGCTGGAGCGCTCCCACCACATCCAGGGGGCTCAACTGGAAGGCCGCCAGCTGGAGAGGATTCAGTTTAACATTGATCTGTCGCTCCAGCCCCCCCTGGGTCACTGCCGACGCCACGCCATCCACCCGTTCGAGCATGGCTTCCAGACGCTCGTCGGCCAGCTTGCGAAGCTCGGCCGGTCCCAGCGAAGAGGAACTTAACCCCAGGAACATGATCGGCTGCAGAGAGGGGTCGAACGGGAACACCAGTGGCTCGGACGCTTCCTCCGGCAACAAATCCCGTACCAGATCAATGCGTTTGCGGACATCCATCTCCGCCTGGTCGATGTCCGTACCCCAGTCGAACTGTAGCAGGATAATGGAAGAGCCCTGGGAAGAGGTGGAGTTGACTTTTTTGACGTGTTTGGTGGCGGCCACCGATTCTTCCAGCGGGCGCGTCACCAGCTTCTCAATATCCGCCGGCCCGACACCCTCGTAAAAGGTGATAATGCCGATCACCGGAAATTGAATGTCGGGGAATAGGTCGATCTTCAACTGCGTGAGCGAAAACAATCCGAAGCCTACCACAATCAAATAGAGCATGGAAAAGGTGATTTTTCGCTCGATGGAGGCCCGTGCCAGCAGCATGAAAGCGTTCAGCCTTTCCTTGGTTCCAATCGAATCAAAAATAGTGAGGTATCCCTTCCCCTGGCAAAGCCGAATCCATCTTGCCCTAACCCGTCCTGGTTGGAATGGGAATTGGAGCTTTTTGGGGACTCGAGACGCATTCGCCGGTTCAGGGCGGTGCCGATGGGCGGGACACCTGAAGTTCCGGGCGAACTGAACTGGGGCATTGATTTTTTGCCCTGCCGGTCAGAAGTTACTCGGGAAAGCCTAAGGAACCGGACGGGGACCTGCAAAGCATAAGTGCTTAAAGCGAGGTGACAAAACCATGCGCATTCGCACAATTGTTCTCAGTGGTATCGTCTTGCTGGCCCTATTTGCAGGCCTGGTGTTTTTGTTTGTTTACCACCAGTTTCAGCAGTTAAAACCAGACTATTCAGGCAGCGGAACGGTGGACGGGCTGAGTGCACCGGTTACGATTCGGTTGGACTCGCTGGGCGTGGCCCATCTGTCGGCCAATAGCGAAAAGGATTTGATTACCGCCGAAGGGTACTGGGTGGCTTCGGAGCGATTGTGGCAAATGGAGCTGATGCGCCGGGTGGGTGCCGGCCGGTTGACCGAAGTCTTTGGCGACACAGCCCTCAAGGCCGATCGACTTTTTCGCACCCTTGCGCTGGACTCATTGTGCCGGACCTGGGTAGATCAACTTTCCCCGCAGTCCCAGCAATGGCTCACCTGGTATGCCCAAGGGGTAAACGCTTACATCGAGGCTTGCCGGGGCAACTATCCGCTCGAGTTTCAGATCTTGAACATCAAACCAGAGCCCTGGGAGCCGGCACATTCTCTATTGATTGGCCGGGTGATGGCCTGGATCTTAAACTTTAGCTGGAAAGGCGATTTCCTGTACTGGCAACTCTCCCAACGTCTGGGGTCCGGCCTGCTGCGGGAGCTCTGGCCCCGCTGGCCAAATTCGCAACCCTCCATTCTCTCCTATGGCCAGGCCCGCTCAGCCCCTACATTGACCCTCCTCGAAATGGACGAGGCGTTTCGTGCCCTGTTGGATTTGGGCCACGGCGGATGGGGAAGCAATAGCTGGGTTGTCTCCGGTAAATTCACCCACAGCGGCAAGCCGTTCCTGGCCAACGACCCTCACCTGGAATTGTCCAATCCCCCCATCTGGTTTGCTCTACAGCTTTCCTGTCCAGCTTATTCGGCGTCCGGCGTGGTTATTCCCGGCTTGCCCGGCATTACCATCGGTCGAAATCAGGCCATCGCCTGGGGTTTTACCAATGGCATGGTGGACGATTGCGACTTTTTCCTCGAACAGATCGACACCACGCGTGGAACCTATCGCCAGGATGGGAAAACCCACCCTCTGAAGAGCCGCCTGGTTCAGCTGCGGGGGAAGAAACGGCGGTTGCGATTTCGAGTGTGGGAAACCAAACATGGACCGGTGTTTAACCTCAATTTGCCCGAAGGCGAGCCAAATCAGGCAGTGGCGCTGCACTGGACGGGCCGCATGTTCAGCGACGAGATGTTAACGTTTTGGAAGCTGATCCGGGCCGGCAACTGGGAGGAATTCCGAGAGGCCCTGAGAAGCTACCGGGTTCCTGCCCAGAACGTGGTTTACGCGGATACGGCCGGCAATATCGGTTATCAACTGGCTGGCGGCATTCCTTTCCGCAGGGATAAAAACGGTCTGCTGCCGCGGGATGGGACCAGCTCGCGCGAGGCGTGGGGCCCCTTTGTGCCTTTCGAGAGCCTGCCCCAACTTTTCAATCCTCAACGGGGCTACATCGTCACCGCGAACAACCGCATTCAACCCGAACCGCCTTACTACATAAGCGAATTGTGGGAACCCCCTTTCCGCGCAGAGCGGATTAAGCAGCTCCTGGAGACCCTGCCGCGGCCATTGACCCTTGAACAGATGCGGGCCATCCAGGCCGATATCGTCAATCTACCCGGCCTCCGGCTAGCCCACCAGATTGTGCAAAACGTGCGTGCCGAGGACATCGCCGACCTCACCAAGCAGGCCGACGACATCCTGTGGATGCTGGACAACTGGGATGGGAAAATGGAAGCGGCCCGCGTGGAACCCGCTATTCTGGAAGTGACCCAATGGTTTCTGATTAAAAACATTTTTCAGGATGAGATGGGGCCCACCCTGTTTCGCTGGTTCACCCGCATGCCCAATTTTTACGTGCGAATTTTTTACCAGGTGATTGCCGATCCCCAGTCGGCCTGGTTCGATAATCAGCAGACCACCAACACTGTTGAAGGGAGCCGGGATATATTTGTACAGAGCCTGCGCGATGCGATCGGCTATTTGAAGTCTCGACTCGGCCCCTCCCTGTACCAGTGGCAGTGGGGGGCGCTGCACCAATTTACCTATGCGCACCCCATGGGCAGTGTAGCGCTGTTTCGGCGCCTGCTCAACCGGGGTCCCTACCCGGTACCGGGCAATGTAGCCACGGTTAATGTGGCCTCCTACCGCTACGAGAAACCATTTCAACTATTTGCCGGCCCATCCATGCGGATGATTGTGGACTGGGCCCATCCGGAGCGGTTGTATTTGCACTGGCCTGGTGGCAATTCCGGCAACCCGTTCTCCCCCTTCTACGACAATGTGCTGGGGGCCTGGTTGCAGGTAAAAATCATACCGATTTTTGTGAACAAGCCGCTTCAAACGGCGTATAAAATCACGCTTAAAGGCGCTGAATAAAAAATTTAGAATGCGGTTGAATGGAGTGTGGTTGGGCTGTATATTTTGCGCCGCATCTGCAGCGAGGCAGATAAAAAGAAAAAAATCTTAGTTGTGAATCGAGCTTTTGATTTCTAAATTTAATGACGCCTGCGAGGAGAGCGGGCGGGATTGATCTTTGACAGAGAGGACCCTTTTACTTACTGAGAAGGCTTAGTGAGTGAGGGGGGTAGAGGAGCACCCGATCAGAGAAGAGAAGAGCGAAGATACAGGACAACGGAGAGTTTGATCCTGGCTCAGGACGAACGCTGGCGGCGTGCCTAACACATGCAAGCCGAGGGGAAAGCCTGCTTCGGCGGGTGAGTATACTGGCGGACGGGTGAGTAACGCGTAGGCAACCTACCCCTATGACCGGGATAACTCCGGGAAACCGGGGCTAATACCGGATGTGGTCACGCTGGCGCATGCTGGTGTGATTAAAGCTGGTTCCTAAGAGCTAGCGCATAGGGATGGGCCTGCGTCCCATTAGCTAGTTGGTGGGGTAGTGGCCCACCAAGGCGACGATGGGTAGCTGGCGTGAGAGCGCGACCAGCCACACTGGGACTGAGACACGGCCCAGACTCCTACGGGAGGCAGCAGTGGGGA
>RFHE01000017.1 GCA_003696445.1 Calditrichota bacterium
AGTTAAGGAAGAAAAGCGGAATCGTTGGCGGTGGGCTCCTCGATTCGGTTGGATTCGGACTGAAGGCACCCCGTTGCGCTTAAGCCATTTATTCCCGTTCACACCAGCTGATTAGTCTCCTGCTCAGGGCGGAGCCCTGAAAAACAAGGGTAGTGCACTTGAAGTGCTTCCCGCCGGCAATTCAGCCAAGCCCGTAGCCAGTAAATGCTCTGATTCCCATTGGGGTGTTTCCTTCAAACCGAGAAGCGTCTGGCGCCCCGCCGTTTTACGCAAATGATTTTGCTCCCTTGGTTCTCGGGGGTTGCTAATGCCAAGACCTGAATGAATATTCAGTTTAGACGCACGACCCGGGCCAGTCTCGTGGGCAAGGGGGGGGCGGCGCAACCCTGATCTCCATGTAGACGGGCCGGTTTAAGGCGAAAGAAACGGCGCAATGACGCATGGCGGTCCGGCAGACCCGTTGAAGGGGTGCCGGAAAGTAGAAAAAATTTTTTGAGCGCTTGACAGAACCGGAGGTGTTTTGTATTATTGAATCGTCATTCAATATAAGAAGGGGAACCGTGGCATGCGAACCAGGAGTGGGCAGAAAGAACAGAACATCTGGCAGGCAGCGGTCAGAGAGTTTGCCCGACATGGGTATCATCAGGCAAAAATTTCCCGCATTGCCGAGGGAGCGGGGGTGGCGACCGGTAGCGTTTACCTTTATTTTAAAAACAAAAAGCAGTTGTTGGAGAAAATTCTAGCCGACGTATGGCAAAATTTAGCCCAAGAAATGGAGGCGTTGGTTACCCGCAAGGATCTCAATGCCGTAGAAAAATTAGAAGGGATGGTCGATCTGGTTATCGATATGTTTACCGATAACCCTTCGCTGGCTATCGTAGTGGTAAACGAGCACTCACAGACCCGCATTGCCCAACCCTATTACGAGCGGTTTCTGGCCCTGGGGCGGCAGGTGCTGGAGGAGGGGATCGCCACCGGCTTGCTCAATCCGCATTTGCAGGTGGACGTAACCAGTCAGTTTATTTTCGGGGGTGTGCGCCATTTAATCCATCTGTGGGCTCAGAGCCCCCGGCAGTATCCACTGAATAAAATACGTAGAGAAGTGAAATTGCTCTTGAAGCGAGGGATTTTAACCGAGGTCCAATAGGTGGTGGCTGAGAGTCAACAAGAATAAGCCCATTTTTTTTGCTCAAAAAGTGAATAGTGGTTCAGTAATCAGTCCGTGTTCCCTGGGCTTCGCTTCTCTCCGGCCGGCCAGGCCGGTGGTTTCCCGGTTAGGGTGAACCGCTGCCCAGGGTGTTCGGAAAAACGATTTAACGCTGCAGGAATGTTCAGCTTGAAAAAAACGAACGAATCGTTTCTGCAAAACTCACAACCCAAACACAAGCAATGGAGGATGCACCATGAAACGCATCACACTGACATTCACGTCCGTCCTGTTGGTTGCCTTGGGTACCATCCAGGCTCAACCCGTACCAAAGCGCCAGTTTACCGTGGGGCTGGTTGCCACCCGCTTCGCCAATTTCGATGGCGAGGAGCAGTTAAGCCAGATTGACCATCCAGTGGGGGTGGGGGCTATTGTGGGCTACCGCTTCCATGAGTATTTTGGCCTGGGCCTGACGGCGGAATATTTTACCGGGAATATGGAACGCTTCTCGGGAACGGAAAAAGATACCCGGGTCCATTTTTCCGGCTTTATTTTTCCGTTCGGCGTGACCCGCGTGGCTCCTTATCTGTCCGCCGGGATGGTGTTCACCCATCAAAAATTGGAATTTGCCGATGCGCCCCATGAGACCGACACCTCGGTCGATGGGCGGTTTGGTGCCGGCGTGGATATTCCGCTGCTGCCGGCGGTGGACTTGAATCTGGATGTCGGCACCTACAGCTCGGGCCTTTCCTTCCTTGGCTGGGCAAGCAGCGTGGGCCTGCGGCTGAATTTGTAAGCATGGCTTAGTCAACCGGTAAAAGGGGTGGGCTGACCCTCCGAATAGCCCACCCCCCTTAGTTTTGCGGGAAGGTACAGGCCCTCCCCCACCTTTGAGGGGGGGCATTTCCGTTGCTTGCCAGTTGGCCTCAACGAATAAGCAGCATTTTCCTGCTTGCAACGTACTGATCGGTTACAAGCCGGTACACGTAAACGCCACTGGCTAGAAATCCGGCGTTGAATACCACCTGATGTTGTCCTGCTCTTAATCTCTCCTGCACCAGCGTTGCCACCTTTTGACCCAATACATTAAACACTTCCAATCGAACAAGGCTCTGCGTAGGCAAATTAAAGCGAATGGTTGTACTGGGATTGAACGGATTGGGGTAGTTCTGAAAGAGGGCAAAGGTATTGGGCAATTGCCGGGAATGGTTTTGCACGGCAGTGGGACCTTCGACTCGAACAATGGCTTTTGCAGTAACCCGCTTGGTCGATCCGGCGTTTGCCTGCTGGACGATTACCGTATCGATGGTCACAAAATCGGGTGCCCTGTAAACCCCGCTTGAATCGATACTCCCGAAATGGGCTTCCCACAGCGGTTGGAAAGGCATGATCCTGCTGTGTTGGTCAAAACCGACAGCGCTAAAAACATAGGTTTCGCCTACTGGAACTGTGGCCGAGTCCGGGTAGATGGTGATCTTGCTAAGCTGAGCCTGATAGGCAACCAACAAAATAGAGTCGCTGGTCACAAGGGAGGGGTTGGTTTGTGAGGTGGCATTCAGTGTAATGTTATCCGTACCGGTAGCAGTGGCGGGGATGTTCAAGAACAACTGAAGGCCGGCACCGCCTTGCCCATTCAGTTGAACTGTGTTTTGCCCTGGATTTTGTAACCAGCCCGTGACATCCGATACGGTCAGGTGAACCGCGTCGGCGGGGTGACTCCAATTTTGGAGTGTAATCGAAAGCGAATCTTGGGAGCCGTTAGGCAGAAAAACGCTGTCTGAACCGGCAGCAATCACCAGAGCTACCGGAGTCGAGAGCCAGTCGGCGAAATCGACCCCGCTACTCACCGGATCACCGCCGCCAGGACCGGCCCCTCCTGGACCAGAGGGATCGCCCCACCAATTGTTTCTTGCGTCCACAGTAAAAGAAGGTGAATTGTTAAAAATGCCAAAACCTTGATTGTTTTGTACATTGTTTTGGTGAATTTCAGGTCGAGAACCAAGGGACAGGCGAATGGCTCCCCCGCTGTTGTTTTCAATGAGATTGCCCCGGATTTCTCCAAAACTGTTGGAATAGTGGATGCCTGTACTGCTCCCTGTATTGTCCTTAATCGAGTTGTTCTGGACAATTACATTAGAACCATCTGAGCTGATGCCTGTTTGGTTAAACCAGATTTGATTGCTCAAAATCTGATCCCGATAGGCATCGAATACCACAATGCCAAATTGACTATGGGTCAACTGATTTAGAATAACAAAGTTGTTTTGGGTGCCACCAAAATAAATATTGGCACTGTCGTTAAAGGCGATAATATTTCCTGCACTTACCTTACCCAATCCGATGTAATTCCTTTTCCCCTGCAGAATCTGAATCCCATAAGTCGCGTTGGGTAGTGGACTGACCTGGTCCTGTGCAGTACCAATCAAATTATGCAAAACTTTGCAATTATCTGCACTAAAAAGGGCGATGCCCTTGCCGTTTGCCGAGATAAGATTGCCACCTCCGGGTAAAGTACTTCCAATTTCGTTTCGGTTGGCCCCGGGACCGATAAAAATACCCACCTCCTGATTGGACAATGGATTCATGCCGTTTGCCGTGGTCCCGATGTAGTTACCTAAAATCTTGTTCCCTTCAGTTTTAGAGACGGTTGTGCGGGAAAACAATATTTCTTTTTCAGCAATTGCCGGGGCGAAGGGGAAGATTTTTTGCATTTGGTTGATTTTTTCAACAGCAGGTTGAAGGGAATTGGTATTGAAGCCTTGAATGCTTTCGATTAGCTCTTTGGAGAATTGCTGAGCCCTGAGGAGGGCAGGTGCTGCCATACCATTTATGCCGCCATTGCTCCCCGGGGTAATCTGGCTTAAGTCGGTAATAAGTGCCATGCCCGCCATATTGCCGGAAATCAGATTCCTTTTTGCTGAAGAAATACCGCCGATGATGTTATCCCTTGCTCGAAAAAGGGCAATGCCTGGTTTATCCTGGTTTCCTAGAGCATGGTTTCCGGTTACATCTGTACCGATTTTATTGCCAATAATGGTATTGTGATGGGCGCTGACCAGAGCAATCCCAAATTTATTACCGGAGATCACATTTCCTCCCTGGGCATTTTCACTGCCAATCAGGTTATTAGAGGTTGCACTCAGCATTATTCCCGGCCCCAACGGAAGCGAATCGGGCAAGCTGGCGCCATCGCTGAATGGGCCGATAATGTTGCCTGCCACCATATTCCCAGTCGCCTTTTCGCCAGCAATAAAAACCTGAATCCCTTTATTCCCACTAATCACATTGCCCTTGGAGGTGGTCTCCCCTCCGATTTGGTTGTCCGGGGAATCGGCGATGAATACCCCAAAACTGGCATTTCCAATAACATGATGCCCGTTGGTACCCAGTCCAATGAAGTTGTTCCAGATTCGGTTGGCTGTCGATTGGTGGGGTTGATCGGAAGTGATTGCAATACCCATCACCGAATTGCCTGAAATCACATTTCTTTCCTGAGGAGATGGGCCACCGATTGTATTGCTATCGGCATCATTGACGAGCCAAACACCAAATTTTTGCCTTGAAAGGCTATCATTGCCACTGGCGTTTGTTCCGATGAGGTTTCCTGAAACTGTGTTGGATCGAGCCGCAGAGGCTCCGTTTTCGGACCCAATGGCCACACCCCAGGAAAGATTGCCCGAAATAAGATTTCCTGGTGGCGTGCCCGGGGAGGAGGTACTGCCCCCAATATAATTTTGCGATGCGCTCATTATGGTAACCCCGGCCTTGTTGGGCAAGGCATCAGTTGCATCAATATTGGCGCCAATGATGTTTCCCTCAATCCGATTGCCCCGGGAAGCCTCACCGCTGATAAGGATGCCATGGCCCCGGGGTTGGCCCGACTGGCCGTTTCCGGAAATCAGGTTCCCCTCTCCAGGCTGTGCGCCCCCAATTACATTGTCCTGTGAGTTGCTAATTAAAATACCTCCCATCAGGTTGGGTTTAGCTAATGTTCCGGATGGGTCGGTGCCGATCCGACAGCTGCGAATGGTGTCGTTGTGCACAGCCTCGAGAACGACACCATATCCTGGAAAGCCATTGATGACGAAGCCTTTTATAGAAGTGTTGGAGCCGGTAATGTACAAGCCATTGGCGGAAGCCCCGAGGCTTGTTCCGTTTAGTTCCACAAGCCCGCTCCCCGGTTGAGAAGTCGCGTCCAAACTGACTGGAAAACTAATATCTGGCAAAGCACTGAGAAGTGAAATCCTGGGAATACCGGCATCTGGGATGTTGAATTTAATGAAAGCGCGCGTTCCATTGAATTGGGCCTGTTGCAGTGCTGCACGCAGGGTACACTGGTAGCCCGGCGAAGACAAATCTGCATCGCAAGCCCCGTCTGACAGGTCGGCGTCACTGTCGTCTGCGCTGCTGTTAACAACATAACGAGAATTAATGGGGGTAAGTAGATAATAAACCGTGCCCTCTTGATTGCTTGCCGTACATAGGATTTGACCCGAATCATTAATCGCGATTGCCCGCTTAAAGTTTAAGCCGAGAGAAGGATCGATCAGATCATCAAGCAGCAGCGCCATTCCGCCTTTCCAGAGAGTGGCTCGAGGAACAAAACCCGGCCAAAATACCGTTTGCCCTACTATTTCTCCTTTGTTATTAATGGCCACCGCTTTCGAAGAAATTTGACCGGTCAACTGAGGCAAAGGGTGAACCTGACCCGACGAATCCCAGTAAACAGCGACAGAGAGGCCAACGGTATTAAGACCACAGACCATATTCGAATCATTGATATCCACCGCTTCTCCTTGAGTAGCACTGGGCAGTAGCGGTAATGGTTGAAGGACAGAGCCTTTGTAAATGAAAGGCTTTTCATTATTATTGTCATTGGGATCTTCGCCAAAGCCGACAATCCATCCCCGATCGTTAATGGCCATTCCTTTGGAAAAATCACCGAATTGGCCCAGGTCCGTCAACACACCATCGCGGTACAAAAAAACGTGGCGCACATTGAGTTGAACATCGATTGCGCCGGTAATCCAGGATTTGTCGTTGATGCCCAGTGCTCCAGAAAATCCTGCACTGACCATTGGAGGTATTGTCTCCAGTTGTCCATCCTTGTACAAAAAGGCGATATCCGTGCCCGTAGAACCCAATATCCCACACACAGCGCCATTCGAATCAATGTCGGTTGTGGTTGCAAATTCCGTGTTCGGGATGTCAAAAATGACTCCGTCCTGCCAAATACAGGCCTTGTCCAGATTACCATGATCGATGCCGGCAACCTGCCCTTTTATGTTTACTGCCACCGCCTCGACGGCAGGGTCAATCTGGGTTACTTTGTAAAGGATTTGTGCCCTGGATTGCGTGATCCACAAAAAACAGAGAGTGAAAAGAATAAAGCTTCTGTTTTTCATCGCTTTTACCCCTAACGATTAAAGCCCATTTTCATTTAAAAAAGTTGTTAAAAAAAGCCAGCCTGCACCGATTGCAATTTGTTCGCATTCTTAAGGCAAAGGCCCCACTGCAAGGGGGGGCATCGCTTGGCCCCTCAATTAAAAAGGGAACAAATCGACTCAATTTGGGTCGTGCGAAGAAAAATTTCCAAAAGCAACAGGAAGAAGGGGAGGCAAAATAGGTTGTTTTTAACTGAGGAGCGGATCATTCCACAGAACGACAGCTTCACCAACAGCAGGGGCGAAAACGTTTGACAGCAAAGCACCTGTGCTAGTGGGCAGCCGGGTAACGCCGGCCTGTTTCAGATAAGTTGACCTGCGTGGTTCGCGAGACTCAGGCTGCTTATGGTCCCGTAACACCAGGCTTTCAGTGCTGTGTGTGCGCCTCGACCGTTGGTGGAAAAACAGTGTTCTGTTTAATTTCCCGCATTATTTCTGCGGTCTTTCCGGGGTGCGCTGGCCGGTGCGGACTATCAGCACCGGTGTGTCGATGGCGTGCCGCACGCTGGTTACCGTTTGCCCGTAAACCAGATCCTCCACCCCGTGATGGCCATGGGCCCCCATCACCAGCAGATCGAAACCCAGCTCTTTGGTGGTCCGGACGATTTCTTCAATGGGATTGCCGTAACGGATGACCACATCTACCTTGATGCCCTGGTCCTCCACCGGACGAGCCAATTCCTCCAGATATTGTTTGTCCTCCTCGCTGTGCCGGGAGGCGACCTTATCTCCGTAAACCATGGTCGCCGGGGTGTCCACCACATGCAGCAGGGTAATCCGGGCGTTCTGGCTTCGGGCCAGGGAGAGTGCTGCGGAAAGGACCTCGGCATCGCCCGGCGAATGTTCAACCGCCACGCCGATGTTGCGAAAAACCATGGGGCGGATGTGATCGATTACCTGGTGACTGGTGGTGAGCTGGCCGGTTTGCCAGGCGCGTTTTTTACCCAGCAGCGGGGCAATGGTAATGTAGGCCAGAATGCCGCCCAGAAAGAAGGCGGGGGCAAGAACCACAATCTGCAGAAACCAGGGCGCGCCGGACAGCCAGGCGCTCAGTTCATCGACCGCCAGCTCGAGATTGAGCGCCAGAATGACCCCGGCAACCGCCCAGGCCAGAATCTTGATCGGCCGCCGGTTGGCGAATTCACCCATCTTGGCTGGATCCGAGGTGAAATGAATGAGCGGGATAATGGCAAAAGGCAACTGTAAACTGAGAATTACCTGCGAGAGGATCAGCAACCGGTAGGTGCCTTCGCTGCCGGCAATGGCAATGACGATTATCGCCGGGATCAGGGCAATGCTTCGGGTTACCAGCCGGCGCAGCCAGGGGCGGAGGCGGATATTGAGAAAGCCTTCCATGACCACCTGCCCGGAGATGGTTCCGGTCAGCGTGGAACTCTGTCCGGCGGCCAGTAGGGCCAGCGCAAAAGCCACCGGGGCAATGGTACTGCCCAGAAGGGGTTCTAACAGTTGGTGGGCCTGCTGGATTTCGGTAACCACGATGCCCCGACTGTGAAAGACGGCGGCGGCCATAATTAAAATGGCGGCATTGACAAAAAAAGCCGCATTGAGGGCAATGGCCGAGTCAATCAGATTAAACCGGGTGGCCTCGGATTTGCTGGTCCGGGTGTTAAAAATGGCCCGTGTCTGAACCAGCGAGGAGTGCAGATACAGGTTGTGCGGCATCACCGTTGCGCCGATAATGCCCAGCGCAATGTAAAGCGCACCCGGCTGCAGTCTGGGAACAAACCCTCCAACGATGCCATGCCACTCGGGCCGGGAGAGAAACACCTCCAGCAAAAAACAGAACCCAATAATGCTGATCAGAAGAACAATCATCGC
>RFHE01000195.1 GCA_003696445.1 Calditrichota bacterium
CTCCGGCCCGGGCAATCAGCAGCAGCACGGAATTGCTTCCAATGTCCACAGCGGCGCAGGGCTTCATTGGCTGCGCTCCCAGACGAGCGCCACCCATCCCTCCTGTTCCATTCGCCCGGCTTCCACCAGGCCACTTTGTTTGAAGACGTAGCCGATCCGGGTGCATCCTGCGCCAGGATGCCGGACAGGACCACCAGGCCGCCGGGCCTGAGCACGCGGAAATAATCCAGCACCGAGGCCAGATGGACCGAAAGATGGATGTTAGCCAGCACCAGATCGAAGCTTTCGTCGGTCTGGTGGCACACCTCTTCCACGGCCAGTTCCAGATTCTCCACTCGATTCAGCCGGGCATTGAGGTGGGCGTTCTCCAGGGCCACCGGGTCCACATCGATGCCCCGAACCCGCGCCGCCCCCAGTTTACGGGTCAGGATGGCCAGGATCCCCGAACCGGTGCCCACATCCAGCACATCGCGGCCCCGCGGGGGATAGGTCACCAGGTATTGCATCATCAGCCGGGTACTGACGTGATGGCCGGTACCGAAAGCCATCTGCGGTTCAATGACCAGCTCCAGGCCCTGTGCTTCCGGGGGCAGCGCCTCCCAGGGCGGCCGCACCCACACGCCGGGCACCGCCTGGAAGGGGCGAAAAAACTTTTTCCAGCCCTCCGCCCAGTCCTGAAAGGGCAGGCGGGCCAGCTTCACCCGATCCCGGCGAAAGGAGGGATTAGCCCGGCCAAGAGCCTCCAGCAGGGCCCGCATCTGGTCCGGCGTCCAGTCCCGGGGAAAGTAGGCCACCCAAGCGCCGGCCTCCTTCTCCTCGATGCCCAGCGTGCCGTGTAAAAACAGCAGGCCGGAGAGCACATCCGGATTAAATCCGGCCAGGGGAATTTCCAGTTGCTGGTACTCCGGCTGCTTCCAGTTGGCTTCTGTATTGGTAGTCATTACACTCTCTTTCCAGCCCAATAGTCCGGCCGGAACTATTTTGGCCTTCGCTACGGGTTGAACCGGTAAATGAGCGCCACCAGCACATCGCCCACCGTCTGAAGGCTGGCCGGTGAACATTTGTCCGGCGTGTCTTCCAGCGTGTGCCAGTAGCGATTGGACTCGTCAGGATAAGCAAAATCGATGATGTCGATGGCCGGGATGCCGGCCTGATTTAAAATCACGTGATCGTCGTTAATGTAGCCGTTGATTCGGTACTCGAACGCGCCCTTTTCCATTTCCAGGGCCAGGTTCCACACCCGATCCACCACCTGGGGCGCCATCTGATGTGAATAGCCTTCGATGGGCAACTGCAACTGGGCGTCGCCCACCATGTCCAGCAGGATGGCGAATTGAGGGTAAAAAGTGTGGTTGACCTGGACGAAATGCCGGGAACCGAGAAAATACTGATCCAGCCGGCCGGCCGGCCCGTAGTCCTCGCCATCGAAAAAAACCAGATCCACCCCGATGGGGGGCGGGAACCGGGACAACAGCTCGGCCAGTTGCAGCAGCACGGCCACGCCGGACGCCCCGTCGTTGGCCCCCAGGATGGGCTTGTCCCGATTTTTCGGATCGGGATCCTGATCGGCAAAGGGGCGGGTATCCCAGTGGGCGCAGAGGAGAATGCGTGGCTCCAGCTCCGGACTAAAACGGGCAATCAGATTGCTCAGGGTCAGGCTTTTTCGGCCGATGTTGTCGTAGTAAATAAAGCTTTGCTCTTCCACATGGCTGGTGAAGGAGCGCAGGGTTTCCAACAGGTAATTTTTGCAGTTCCGGTGGCCGGAGGAACCGGGATTGCGGGGTCCGAAAGCTACCTGCTTTTTGAGGTAGGCCATGGCTCGCTGCCCATCGAAGGTGGGGCTGGTGGTTTCCGGAGAGCCAGCTTGCGATTGCCCCTGGCCGTTTCCACAGGCAATCAGAAAAACCACAAACAGCGTACCCATTAAACCGCGTTTCAAGCCCCGGGCCTCCTCAGCATTAGCGAATGGCGATGTTTACATTAATACCAAATTCGAACCAGGAAAAGGTGCCGGTAATTTTATTCTCGGACTGCCCCACTTCCACAAAGGCGCTGCCGTTCACCCTTTCGCTGAACCGGTAGGTGGCCGAAGGGCGGAATTTCCAGGATTTCTGGCGGTCCAGTTCTTCAAATTTTTCCGCGCCGGGAGTCCGGGTAAAGGTCAGGTTACTGTTTTTATCGAAGGCCAGGGTGAGCTGCACTTCGTTACGCAGGCGCTTGTTCTTGAGAAAGGGAATTTTGAACCCAGGATGAAGGGTAAGATTGGCGTTCATGTTCAGTCCGCTCTGCTCGGCCTTGCGCACGCCGCTGGTGGAATTGTAGTTGAAGTTTACGCTGCGAATGTAGCGAATGGTACCGGTGATGCCCCAGCGGGTACTGATGTTAATGCCCAAAAGCGGCTGGTAGTTGTTGGAGTAGCTCCATTGATCCCTTTCCCGGGTTTGACCGCGCAGCTTGGTGATCTCGCTGAATTTTCCGGTGCGGGCATGCTCGATGCTTACCGACTGAGCGAAGCGAGCAAAGAAAGGAATTTTTTCCAGTCCGGTCAACTGAAACCGCCAGTCCGGAATCAGGGCTTTCCAGGCCTTGTAGCTGGCATCCGGGTCGTCCCCGGTAAAAAAATAACCCCGGCTGATCGACTGGCGACTCTGCTGATTGTTCTCGGTGCGGTTCAGGTCGTAGGAATAACGAAAACTGGTGGTCAGGTTACGCAGAAAGTCGAATGAACTGCTTAAATTCAAACGGCGATTCTTCCGCAGGTTGGGCTGCACCAAAACCTTGTTAAACGAGGTGTCGATCCCGACCCCGGGGTTGGTGGTTAAGCCAAATTGATACTTGAAGCCGGGGATATCGGCCAGATTAAAATGGCTGACGTTGTCCTGGACTGAATAGTCCACGCGCACAGACTTCCAGGCATTGAAGAACTGGTAAAACAATTTCAGGGGATTCAGGGCCCGGATGGCTTTTGAAGCCTCGCTGGGTTTTCTCTCATCGCGGTCTTTTTCTTCTTCTTTCTCTCCAGTCTTTTCCTTGCTTTCCTTCTCATTGTCCCGGTGAATGCCTTGGTGGCGGCCGGGCCGCCCGCGAGAAGGACGCCGAGGCCGACGAATTTTCGGCCTTCGGGTGGGGTGGTAAAAGGTGTTCACCAGCAGCGAGGGCTTAAAATCCACGGTCAGCTGGCGATTGACGTTTAGATTGGCCGAGCGATCCTGAATTTCAGGGTTATTCAAATTGTAATTGTAATCGGCCGTATAGCGGAAGGAATGGGTGATCCAATTAAAGGTTTTGGGATTGTAGTTGGCGCTGAATCGCTGGGAGATGTTTTTATCCACGCCAAAATCCAGGCGCTTAAAAATCGCCTTAAGCACATCACCCGCCCGGTAGCCCTTCAGGAATGCATCGCTGCGGTGGGTGCGGCTGTAGTCGATGTTCAAATTGTCGGTCAATCGATAATTCAGATTGATGCTGCGGCTGGTGGTCGTGTTAATGGTTTGCCGGCCCTGGGCCTCCAGCCGATTCTGGGATCGGTTCTCATTGTCGTTTAAACTGAAGTTAAAATTGGCCGAACGCGGTGTAAAGTAGATCCTGGTTCGGCTGAAGGCGCGAAGAATGGGTCCCATCCCCAACCAACTGAACGGCTTGATGTAATTGTTGTTTCCGAAATCCAGGCTGTATTGCAGGCGGGCGCTCAGGCTCTGGCCGTCGTTAAACAACACATTGGCGCTGCTGGAGTGGCGTTTCGCATAGTCCAGATCCAG
>RFHE01000018.1 GCA_003696445.1 Calditrichota bacterium
GGCCAGTTCAATAAACCGGGTATTGATGTCGTATTCCCGAGCTTTCCAAGTCAGGTAAAACGGGTCGATGGGGATGCAATGCCCGCCAAGGCCCGGTCCGGGATAGAAGGCCATGAACCCAAACGGCTTGGTAGCTGCGGCATTGACCACCTCCCAGATGTCGATGCCCATTCGGTCCAGGATAATTTTCATCTCATTTACCAGGGCGATGTTAACACTGCGGAAAATGTTTTCCAGCAATTTGGTCGCTTCGGCAGCCTGACTGCTACTGACCGGCACGGTTCTGACAATTACTTGATTGTAAAGCAAACAGGTTAACTCTCTGGAAAGCGGATGGTTGGCCCCCACTACCTTGGGAATGGTTCGGGTGGTGTATTTGGGATTGTTCGGGTCTTCTCGTTCGGGCGAGAAAGCCAAGAAGAAATCCTGATGCGCTACCAGCCCGGATTTTTCCAGGATCGGCCGCATCACCTCCTCGGTTGTGCCGGGGAAGGTAGAACTTTCCAGAACCACCAGTTGCCCGCGCTGCAGAAATTGAGAGATGGTTTCCGAGGTGTTCACGATGTAGGAAATGTCCGGTTCGCGATATTTGTTCAGCGGGGTGGGCACGCAGATGAGAATGCAGTCCACCTCTTCCAGCTCGGAAAAATCGCTGGTGGCCCGAAACTTTTTCGATTCCAGAGCCTGGCGAATCCTCTCTTCAGGGATGTGCTTGATGTAGGATCGGCCCTGGTTCAGCATGTCCACCTTGTTTTTGTCGATGTCGAAACCGACGGTCGGGAACCCTTCGGTCACAAATTCCAGAATTAGCGGAAGACCCACGTAGCCAAGCCCCACCACTCCGACGACGGCCTGGTGGGTCTGAATTTTTTCCCGAAGCCGATCGGCCAGCTGGCCGGTTGTGGTTTCCGCTTCCATCACGGCTCGATTATTTCGGTGATTTTGCATAGCTCTTGTTCTCCAGATACCAGTTCACAAATTTGCTTATTCCGTCCTCTACAGGCGTGGTCGGCCGATAGTCCAGCAGGCGCCGGGCTTTGGAGATGTCCGCATAGGTAATTTCCACGTCGCCCGGCTGCATGGGCATGTCCTCACGGATGGCCTTTTTGCCCAGCCTATCTTCGATGATTTCAATCAATTCATTGGTCGAAGTGGTTCGGGATTCCCCGAGATTGAATACTTCGAAACCCGAAACGCGCTCGATGGAGCGCACCACCCCCTGCAGAATATCGTCGATATAGGTGTAATCCCGCCGCGGCTTACCGAAGCCGTAAACAGGAATGGGAATTTCCTGATCGATATGGCGAATAAACTTGTGGATGGCCATTTCCGGGCGCTGGCGAGGACCGTAAACGGTAAAAAAGCGCAGGGCAAAGACATCCAACCCGTACAGGTGGTGATAAGTGTAGCAGAGCAATTCGCCGGACTTTTTGGTCGCGGCGTAGGGAGAGATGGGATGATCCACAAAGTCGGCCTCGCTGAAGGGCACTTTTTTGTTGTTACCGTACACCGAGGAAGAAGAGGCAAAAACAAACTTTTTGATCCCGTGCTGGCGGCAAAGCTCCAGCAAATTCAGGGTGCCGTCGATGTTGGTGCGATAGTAGGCGCGAGGCTGTTGCAGGGAGGGCCGCACCCCGGCTTTAGCGGCCAGATGCACGACATGGGTAAAGGGAAATTCTTCGAACAGGGCCGCCAGCGCCTCTTGATCCAGGATGGAAATTTCCCTAAAGGTGTAGGACGGATCGGCCAGGGCTGCCTGCAAGTTGCGTTCCTTGATGGAGCGGTCGTAGAACGGATCGAAATTGTCGATCCCGACCACCTTTACCCTTCTGGCCAGCAGGGATTCTACCAGGTGTGAGCCGATAAATCCAGCCGCCCCGGTGACCAGGATAGCCGCACCCCGAAGCGGATCCAGCCCTGAATCAGGATTTTTCTTCTGGGTCATGTGGTTTTCCGTCCTTTGCCTCATTTAATTATCACTGCCGGACGCCCGGCCTTGAGGCGTTTTTTATTTTTCCCGGTTACCGGCGGCCGATCCCGTAGTAGGCAAATCCCATGGCCTTCACCTTGGCAGGATTGTAAATATTCCGCCCATCGAAAATGGCCGGTGTACGCAGGTTTTGCTTGATCAGCTCGAAATCCGGTTCCCGGTAATCCAGCCACTCGGTGGCAATGATCAAGCCGTCGGCCCCTTTCAGCGCCTCGTAGTTGTTCTCGAAGAGTTCAATTTCTTTGTCCAGCCCAAGCCGCCGGGCTTCGTTCATGGCTACGGGGTCGTGGGCATGGACTTTTGCACCCAGCTCGCGCAGCTTCCGGATAATAACCACCGAAGGCGCTTCGCGCATGTCGTCGGTTTTCGGTTTAAAACTCAGGCCCCACAGGGCAAACGTTCGGCCTTCTACCGAACCATTGAAGTGTTGCAAAATTTTGGGAATCAGCGTCAGCTTCTGCCGTTCGTTCACCTCGTTTACCGCCTCCAGGATGCGCATGCGGTAGTCGTACTCCTTACCGGTGTGAATCAGCGCCCGAATGTCCTTGGGAAAACAGGACCCCCCAAAGCCGATACCTGGGAAAATAAAGGAATAGCCAATCCGCTTGTCGGAGCCGATTCCCCGGCGTACCAGCTCCACATCGGCGCCCACCAGATCGCACAGATTGGCAATCTCGTTCATAAAGCTGATTTTGGTGGCCAGGATGGAATTGGCGGCGTACTTGGTCAGTTCGGCACTGCGCTCATCCATGATGATGATGGGGTTCCCGGTTCGCACAAAGGGCGAATACAGCTCTTTCATCACCTCGGCCACTTCCGGGCTGCTGGTCCCGATGATCACGCGGTCCGGGTACATGAAATCGTCCACCGCGGCCCCTTCTTTCAAAAACTCGGGGTTGCTGACCACGTCGAAAGGATAACTGGTTTGTTTCTCAATTTCGGCTTTGACTTTGTCGGCCGTGCCGACCGGCACAGTGCTCTTGGTGACCACAATCTTGTAGCCGTTCATGTGCTGGCCGATTGCCCTGGCTACGGCCAGAACATGGCTCAGGTCTGCACTGCCATCCTCGTCCGGCGGAGTGCCCACAGCAATAAACAGGATGTCCGACTTTTGAACGGCCTCTTCCATATCGGTAGTAAAAATTAAACGGCCGTTTTTTTGATTTCGCTCAACCAAATGGTCCAGACCAGGCTCGTAGATGGGCAACACACCTTTCTTGAGCAAGTCGATTTTTGCCTTGTCTTTGTCCATGCAAATTACCGTATTGCCACTTTCGGCAAAACAAGCGCCGGCCACCAGACCTACATACCCCGTTCCGATGACAGTTAATTTCATACTACCTCCTCGTTATTCTAATCGTGCCATATTCTGCGCATCACCCCGAGCAAAAAACCGCCCTGGATTTCTCCGAGAGCGGTTCCAAACTCACGCCACCCCGCCGGGCGGCAAAGCATGGGTTTTAAAAGCGTTCCTGTGCCAGTGGACAACCAGTGGGTTTTGCTCAAAATATTTTGGATTTCTTCCGCCGCTGTAAATCATGCCCGTAATAATTGTAGTAATGATAATAGTAATAGTAGTAGTAGTAAGACCCGTACGCGCGTTCAACATTTACACCATTGAGCAAACACCCAAAGATTTTCGCATTCACATTTTCCAGAAGCGTTTTAGCCCGCTGGACAACATCTTTGCGCGTCTGATGCGCCTTGATTACCAGCAGGCAGCCATCCGCCATCGATGCCAGGATAGCCGCATCGGTTACAGCAATAATCGGCGGACTGTCGAACAAAAGATAGTCAAACTGCTGTTTGGCAATTGTGATGAATTCCTTCATTTCCTCCCGGGATAAAATTTCGGACGGATTGGGCGGCAACGGCCCGGAGGTGCAGACAAACAAATTGTCGATGATAGTCGGTTTGATGACCTCTTCAAAGGTCATCTTGCCGAGGAGAAAATTGGTTACCCCTTTTTCTTTTTTCAGATTAAAGATGGAATGAATCACCGGCCGGCGCAGGTCGGTGTCCACCAGCAGAACCCGGGCACCCATTTGCGCCAGCGTGATGGCCAGGTTTGCCACGGTGGTGGATTTTCCTTCCTTGGGCGCCGAACTGGTCACCAGAATCATCGGATTGGTGTTCTTCAGATTCTTGAACTGGATGTTGGTACGCAGCGTGCGGTAAGCTTCCGAAACCGGCGATTTGGGGTCAAAATGGGTCACCAGCCGGGACTCAATCTGCTTCCCTTCCTGGATTTCGGCCTCCTTATCGCCATTTCTGGACAGGATCTTCTGGGCCAACTCGCTCAAGGGAATCTGGGGGATAATGGAAAGAATCGGAAAGCCCATCCGCTCCAGTTCTTCGGGATTCTTGATTGAATCGTCGAAATATTCCAGCAAGAAGGTCAGCCCCACGCCCAGGCCGATGCCAATTAAAGCACCCAGCAACAAATTCAAACGCTTTTTAGGTTTAACCGGATTGAGCGGTTCCACCGCCAGGTCGATGATGCGGATATTTTCCTTCTGGCCGGCCTCGGAGATCTTGGTTTCTTCCAGCTTTTCTGTCATTAACACATAGGTGTTCTGATCCACTTGCAACTGGCGCTCTAGGCGAGCCAGTTCCAGGGACTGCTCGGGCAGATCAGCAAGCTTGGCCTCGTACTGCGAGAGGATGTCGCTGAGCACCTCGATTTTGGCCCTCAGGGCTTTTATTTCGTTATCCACGGTCAACTCTTTGGCCAACAGATCCTGAATGATTTGCAACGGATCGGCGACCATGCTGGTGGTAGCAATCCGCTGGGCTTCTTCCAGCAGCTTCTTTTGAATGGCTTTAATTCTGCTGGTCATGGAAGAAAGCTGGAGCTGGTATTCCTGAGGATCGATGGACAGATCCTGCTTCACCAGGGTTTCGTACTTCAGTTTTTCTGCGACCAGTTCGGCGTATTGCTCCTGCAATTCTTTTAACAGAGGACTGGAGACTTGGGTAACTTCGATTGATAGGGACTGGCGGCGTTCATCGATCTGCTTTTCAAGGTTGCGCTTGTTTTCCTGGGCCGCTTCCAGCTCCACCATGGCCGCATCCAGTTGGGATTGAATGTCGGCCACCCGGGAGACTAAATCGGAGGTCTCTTCATCCAGATGAACCAGACGGTGCTCCTCCCGGTAGTTCTTCAGCGCTTCCTCACTGCTGCGCAGTTCCTTTTCTTTACTGGCCAGTTGTTTTTCCAGGAACTGGCGCAACTCGCGAAATTCACTGCGATTAAACTCCCGATTCAAGTCCCGAAACGCCTCGGCAATGACATTACAAATGGCCGCAGCCTCGAAAGGCGTCCGGGAGGAAAACTTGATTTCAATAATGTCGGTATCTTTTTTGGGAGTTACCTCCAAATTATCCATCACCCATTCCACCTGGTCGCGGAACGTCATGTACACTCCGCTTTCGTCGGGCTGGAAAATTTGCAGAGAATCCCGGTAAGGCACCGATTCCAGATAATGCACCACCCGTTCAGCCAGCATTCGGCTGCGCAGGATTTCCACCTGATTGGTAATCAGGGTGGTCTGATTGCCCAGATAAGTCACATCGAACAGCGCCCGCTCCATGGAGCCCTGGCTTTCCACCATGATCTTGGCGGTGGACTCGTACACCGGGTCGGCAGTAAAGGTGACGTAGGCAGTCACCAGCAAAACACTTAGAAACGAGGCAACAATGATCCAGCGACCCCGATACAGGATGCGCAAGTAATCCTGAAGCGTAATTTGCTGCTCATCCTGTTGGAATTCGAATTGATTCTCCACGATGGAATCTCCTACTGCTTTCCTGGAACGCTATTGATTAACGAATTGCCCAAATATAGGAAACCAGAAATTCGATGGTGAACACAAAATTAAATCCTGTGAGTTTTCCACTCATCATCCACCCAAGGCTCACGGCGAGCGCAGATCGACCACCTCGGTCCCCTCAGGCGGGTTAAAGCTAAATGTGGCCTCAGACAAAGAAGGATTCAACTGGATTTTCTCAATCTGGTATTCGGTCTCATTGTCGTTGTAGTCCACGTAAACCACCCGGGTCGCGTCCCATTTTTTGTCCACCACCCACACCTTGATGTAGTTGAAAAAACTGTTCTCATCCTTGGGGATCAGTTTCACCACATACTGCTTCTTACCGCCCTCCTTGACCTGGTCAATCAGCTCGGCATAGTAGTTGTCCGAGATGTTACTGAAGAAATGGGTAAGCAGAACCTGCTCCTCACCCTTTTTAGCATAATCCACCAGAACCTGATTGTCCAGCTTGTTGTAACGCCAGTAGCTTTTCCCATCGCTCACAATCAGCTGGTCCTCGGTTTCGAAACGGAAGCGGTTGTCGCGGGTCAGAAGCAATCGGCCATAAATTTCCGATTCGGTGTTAGTCAATTTAAATCGGTTAACCTCTTTGAACTCAATTTCCACCGACTTGAGATTGCGGTACTTCTTTTGAACCTGTTTGAGGATATCCTGAGCATCCTTTGCCCGGAGAACGCCGGCCAGCATGATCAATGCGGTGAAACCAATCACGATTTTCGGACTTCCTTTCATTCCTCGACTCCCGTTGCTTTTTCGGGTGGATAAATTCAAGCCTCGTCTCCATAAGACGAAATTAAAACATCCCTGGCTTTGCTGCCCTGGCCGGGCCCAACCACCCCGGCCTCTTCCAGTTCGTCGATCAGGCGGGCGGCGCGGGCGTAGCCGATTTTCAACTTACGTTGCAGCAGGGAAATGGATCCCTGCTGGTGGCGAATGACAATTTCCTTAGCCTTTTCGAACAATTCGTCCTGCTCGCTCTCTCGCATGGCCTTGGCACTGGCTGCCGGCCGATTCCAGACCAGCTTGAGTTCGTAGGGCGGGAATTTAGGCTGCTTGCGAACATGACGAATAATCCTGCCCACTTCCTCGGTGGTGATCAGGGCATTTTGTAATCGAATCGGCTTGCCGGTGCCCGGGGGCAGAAACAGCATATCGCCTTTCCCGATCAGCTTCTCGGCCCCGTACATGTCCAGAATTACCTTGGAGTCCGGCCGGGTAGCCACCTGATAGGCGATCCGGGTGGGGAAGTTGGCCTTGATCAAACCGGTCAGAATATCCACCGAGGGGCGCTGGGTGGCCACAATTAAGTGAATACCAACCGCCCGGGCCATCTGGGCAAGCCGGGTAATCGGTTCTTCCACCTCTCGGGCCGCCGTCAAAATCAGATCAGCCAGCTCGTCGATAATAACCACCAGATAAGGCAGTTTGCGGTATTCGTCGGAGGTTTCTCCGCGAGCAGCATATTTTTCAATTTTTTGATTGTAGGAAACGATATCCCGCACACCCAGGTGAGCCAGCTTGTCGTAACGCTGCTCCATTTCATTTACCAGGCTGCGGAGGACCAGAATGGCGTTCTGAGGATGGGTGATCACCGCCTCATCCAGTTCCGGGCAGATAGCCAAATAATGGTCCTTCAGCAAGGCGTAGGGGGAAAGTTCCAGCTTCTTTGGGTCGATGAGGACAAACTTCACCTCGCTGGGCGGCACCCGGTACAACAGGCTGGCAATAATGGTGTTAATGCCCACACTCTTCCCTGCCCCGGTGGCGCCGGCAATCAACAGATGGGGCATTTTGGTCAGATCGGCGCAGAAGACCTCGCCCGAAATGGTTTTCCCCATGCCCAGCACCAATTGCCCTTCCGCATTAATAAATTTTTCCGAGCGAACAATGGAGCTGAAATAGACCGTGCTGGGTGTCCGATTGGGGATTTCGATGCCGATTGCTGCTTCGCCGGGAATAGGGGCAATCATGCGAATGGCCTTGGCCCTCATGGCCAGCGCCAGATCGTCCGCCAGGCTCACAATTTGATTAATCTTCACCCCTTCGGCCGGGCGAACCGCATAAAGGGTGATGACCGGCCCTTCCACAACCCGTTTTACCTTGGCTTTTACGTTAAATTTTTCCAGCGTCCGTTCCAAAAGGGCCGCATTCTCGATCAGCTCCTCGCGGGATACCCGGGGTGGCTCGGGGTCGTCGTTTAGCAAATCGGTGGACGGGAACTGATACCTAGCCAGGGAATTGCGCACCAGGGTATCGTAATCCAGTTCCTTTTCCTGCACCGCTTCTTCAATCTCCAGATCCGCTCCTCCCGGGCTGGTGATTTGCACCTTCTCCATTTCGTTCGCCACTTCCTCCGGCCGAGGCTTTTCGGTTCCCGGCTCTACGGTAGGAGCCTTCTGCAACTCTTCGATGGGATCCTTGTGGGTCACCACCTCGATGGGAGGCGCTTCCACTTCGGGGGCTGCTTCCACTTCTTCCTCGGGCGATGGTTGCAGCGGTTTGCGCACAGCAGCCTTGCTGTCCATTTCGGGAACCCCGGGCTTGCCTGGCCCGACTCGCCTTCGGGCAGTCCTGGCAGGCGACCTTCGGGTGAAAGATGCCCTCTGGGAAATGGCAAAAAACGCCCTCCGGAGTCCAGCCAGCACCCCGGTAAAGGCCAACCAGAGGCCGGTGACCAGACGGTTGAACAGAGTGGAAACGCGCAGGTGAAACGTGGCGATGGCTAAAATAAGGAAGAACACCACACTCAGGAAAACGGTCGCCAGCTTACCGGTAAACTGGATTAGCAGATTGGCCACCAGCCCACCCAGCAAGCCGCTGGGATAGTAATTGGTGGTCTGGCCGAAGGTGTGCCAGGCTTTCGGCAAAGCCAGGAGAAGCGAGGCCAGAAACGCCCAGCCCAGCAGCAGCAGGCTGAGCTTCACCAAGCGACCGGGCGATACATGCCGCATGAAGCCAACGCCGGCCAGCATGAGCAAACCACCCCAGATCACTGCCGGAAAACCGAACGTCCACTGAAACAGGTAGTGCGCAACAGTAGCCCCCACCAGACCCAACCAGTTCTGAACTCGAAATGCATTTTCGGCCGTTAGTTGGCCTATCGGATCGGAAGGATGGTAGGAGGCAACGGCTAGAACCAGCAAAATGCCTGTGCTAAGGCACAGCAAACCGTAGATTTCCCGCCGTAGTGAGGATGAACCGGGAGCCTTTTTACCCGTAGAGCGGGCAAAAAAAACAACCGGCCCTCTCTTTCTGGCTGTTTTGCGCTTCATCGGAAAGACTTAAACCCGCGTTGAAAATTTCTGTGGCAGGATTTTTCGATGCTGCTTTTTCGTTTCCAGTTCCTTTGCCTTTGATCCAGCTTAAAATAATAAAAAACGCCCGGTTAACACAATTAGAAAGCATTTCTCGAGCGAAATGAGGTACCCAATGCCCGGGCCGTTGGTTGGGCAACAGCCCGGACAAGTCATCCTTTCAAGCGGCGTAGAGGAACTGATCGGTAACGTCCTCTCCCGTTTTCTTTTTGATCAGGCGGAACTCAAACGGCTTGAGCTCTGGGTCCTCTTCGGTATCGATTTTAACCAGATATTTGAGCATCAGCCGGAACCGCCGACCAAACCGTCGATTATTCAGATAGTCGATAATTTCCGGATGCGCGCGGATCAGGATGCGCCGGTCGTTCCCTCGGGACAGATAACGACGAATGGCCCGCTCGATGGAGGCTAGCACGGTGCTCTTGGTGGGGATTAACCCCGAGCCCTCGCAAAGGGGGCAGGGTTCCGAAATGTTGTAAATTAAGCTGGGTCGAATTCGCTGGCGGGTCATCTGCACCAGACCAAACCGGCTCATCCCTTCAATACGGGTGATGGCCCGATCCTTAGAGAACTCCTTTTGCAGCTCGTTCAACACCTTTTTACGATTCTCCTCTCTTTCCATGTCGATGAAGTCAATCACAATCAATCCCCCCACGTCGCGCAGGCGAAGCTGGCGGGCTATCTCCCGGGCCGCCTCCAGGTTGATTTTCAGAGAGTTCTGTTCATGGTTTTTGCGTCCAAAATATCGGCCGCTATTCACGTCCACTACCGTTAGGGCCTCGGTATGCTCGATAAAGATGTAGCCGCCGTTTTTCATCCACACTTTTTTAAGCAGGCTCTTTTCAATTTCCTCCTCGACGTGAAAGACATCGAAAATAGGTTCCCGGGATTTGAAATATTCTACCCGGGAAAGTAGCTCGGAGCCCACATCCTTCAAGTAACGGGTAATTTCCCGATACAGCTTTCGGGAATCCACAACCACCCGGGACACATCGGCAGTAAACAGGTCTCGAATGACGCTGGAAGCCATGCCCAGGTCCTTGAACAACAACATGGGAGGCTCTTCACTTTTAATTTTTTGCTGAATCTTGTTCCAAGTTTTGAGCAATTTGTTTAAATCCTGGACCAGTACATCTTCGCCTTTACCGGCAGCGGCAGTTCGGATAATGAGGCCAAAATTTTTAGGAAGGATTTTGCGGGCAATCTGGCGCAGGCGCCTCCGTTCCTTGGCGCTGGCAATCTTGCGGGACACGCCAATGCGCTTCTGATTGGGTACCAACACCATAAACCGGCCCGGAATGGTTAACTCGGTGGTCACTTTGGGTCCCTTGTTGCTGATGGGCTCCTTGATGATCTGCACAACAATTTCCTGACCGGTGCGCAGCAAATCGGCCGGATCCACATCTTTACTCTGGCCGTTGCCTTCCAGAAGCTCTTCGTCGATGTCGGCAAACAACTGGTTGACATTGGACCCCATGTCATTGAAATGCAGAAACGCATCCTGCTCGAAGCCGATGTCGATAAAGGCGGCCTGCATGCCACGGACGACTTTGCGAACCCGGCCTTTGTAAATGTCGCCAACCATGCGCTCGTTGTCGGAACGTTCCACAAAAAGCTCAACCAGTTGACCGTTTTCCAGGATAGCAATGCGTGTATCTTCGTTGGTCGAATTAATGATGATTTCTTTTTTCATTGTCTCACCTTCCTCAAATCTCACCGGTTTTTCCGGAACAGGACGCTCCGAACCGAATGGATCAGGAGAGCTCGAGCGGGCTGATGCGGCCATCGGGTCCTTCGATCCACTGTTCGGTACGTTGGATAAAAAACTGGCGATAATCCAGATTGGCCGCCCCGAAGAGGGATTCCAGTACTTCGGTAACGCGGGCCACTCGGTCGCTAATTCTCCTTATCCATAAAATCATTTTGTCCTGTTCAAGTTCCACTTTGGCTACGAAGGGGCGTAAATCCAGCTGAACCGGCCCTTCGGCCGTATGGCGAATATACGGAATTTCTGCCTGATTCAACCAGCCCTGCAACTGGCTCTTGGAAAAATTTTGTGATTCCAGATAAATTTCATATTCCCACAGATTGATGCTGGCTGCCAGGGAGGGACCTTTGCTGAGGAGTGGTTTATACTGGACAACCTGGAGTCCCTCGGGCAGATGAGGGTTTAATTGTTGTTCGATGTGGGTGGGCCGGGCAAGCTCCACCTCGAGATCCAGATATTCGGCCACCGAAGCCAGTCCCACCGGCAGTGGCGGGCCAAAGGAAAACCTTGGCCGGGGCATTTTCCCCTGAGAATAGATCAGTGCTATTCGGCCCAATTTGGCAGCGATTTCGAAGGCCCGAGCCACTTCTCCCTGGCTGAAAAAGCGGGCTTTGCCCTGGCGGGCATAGCGCACTCTGAGACGCTGCCGCACGGGGGGTGCGGAAGGGCCTCGTCTCCGACCGCGCCGACCATAAACGGTAACCGGCGATCCTGTCGCACCTCCTGGCATCTGCCTCCCGGTTGGCAAGGCCGAGGCTTTGCCCCCCTTCACCAAGCTTTGGAAAGCCTCGCGTTCCATGCCATCGGCCAAACAGACGCGATGGCCACAGTCCGGCTCCACAGTAAAGCTTCCCAAGCGTCGCTTTTCCCGGAACAGTTGAGAGAGTTCGCTGCTTTCCATCCAGCGCTGCCAGGGCAAATCCATGGTTACCGAAAGGGCTGGCAAGCCGGTGGTCAAAAATGCCCCGGCCGATGTGGCAGCCAGCGATTCCGCCGCTTCGGTGCCAGTCTGCCCGTCCAGGGTTCCCAGAGTTTTTAGGGCTTCTACCTGATCCGCTGCCGCTCGACTAAGCCATGCCGCGATGAGTCGCCTTAGTACCGGGGCGGTGCGAAAGGGCACCCCTCGGGCAGTTAATCTTTCGGCCCAACTCTGTTGAACAGCTTCCAGGCCGGGCAAGCTGGGCAATGCCTCCCATTGGTACGGAGTAAAGGCATAAGGCAACCACGGTTCAAGCTGTACGCTGAGGCGAGCCGGACTTTCCGGGTCCAATTGAAGCAGCTTAGTAGGCAAAGAGGCCAAGAAATCGACCATTTGTTCCACCGCGGCAGCATCGTCGCCGGGCACCCCAAAAACCACCACCAGCCGCAATTGTTTCCAGCCTCGCCGCGCCAGCCAGAGAAGGGCTTGCTCAAGGTCCTCATTCCGGTAAAATCGGTTCAAATAAATCCGCCCCTTCGAGGAAGCGGCCAGCGGACCCAGCACAAAGGGTTGCTGCTTCAGCCAGGAGACAAAATGCCCCGGCAGGTATCCTGAAAAGGAAAAAGACCGACCATCCCAGACCACCGAATTGCCCTCCTCCAGCACCCGTTCCTTTAAATATTGCCACCACAGTTGAGCAATCTGAACCTGTCCGGAACAATAAAGCCTGAACTCTTCGTAGCCGGCCTGGACCAGTTGCTTCAATAGGGTTTCGGTGAGCTGCACCAATCCAGGCAGAGAACTTGGCCGGCTGTTACTACCCAGTGCACAATCGCTGCAAACCTTACCGAGTGTGGAAACGTGCAGGCCTTCTGCCAGCGCGGCGCGCACATCGTGGAAAGGTACCAACGGCTTAAAATGCATTGGGGAAGTGGTTTTCGCCGCCGATTGTAGCCTCAACACCGGCGCAAGCTGGGGCTGGGCATCCACCAGGGTAATCCCCTCAGGCAGCCCGGCCTGTTGGCAGCGGCTGGCCCAGACACGCGGAGAAGCCGCAGCAGTAATGTTTTCCAAGACCCAGCGCAAGGCTTCAGGAGACTCCCCGCAGACCAACAAATCGACCAGCGGTCGCAAAACCTGTCCGTTCATTCGATTGGCAATGACAGCCACCGCCAGTGGGTGCCCCTCTTCTCGCTCGGCCCGCAGGCTAGGCAATCCGCTGAGGCGCAATACTTCGGCCACCGCCGGAAAATGATGATACTCCGGTGCGTAAAGAACAATCGCCTTACCCTCGGCAACAGGCCGACGACTCTCTACGGCAAACAACGGAAGGCCAATCTTTTGCAGGCGCTCTCGCGCGTCCATGGAGGGCAAAAAAGCCCGTTCCAGAACAACGCCCGGAATTCGATTCCCAAACCGGTAGATCAGCTCATAAAACGGCTGATTTAAACTCTCTTCGTAACTACCAGCAAAACAGAGGGTAACAAAATCATCGGAGTCCTCAACCGAAATCGGCTCCTTAAACACTTCGTTGCCGAGAAAGCGACTGGGCGAGGCGATGTAAGGAAAAAACGTTTTTTCCAGGGCCGCCCGCGCTTTCATCAGGTTGCAACAATGCTTTCCAGATCCTGCTTAATTTGGGCAATATTTTTCACTGAATCCGGCACCACAATTACCGCACTCTCGCCAGCCACCGTGCCCAGAATGTGTGGATGTTCGAGCCGGTCGATGAAAATGGCGACCCCTTTGGCCCGACCGGTCAGCGTCTTTACCAGAACAACACTTTCATTGGCATCGATGGAAAGAATTTCCATGCTAACAATGCGGGTAAAGGAGTGGGTACCTTCTTCTTCGGATATCATGTACCGAAAACCGGAAGAGGTACGCACCCGTACGATACCCATCTCTTGTAAATCCCGGGAGAGAGTGGCCTGGGTTACCTTAAACCCACTCTGTTGTAAGCGCTCTAACAGTTGAGCCTGATTGGCAATCTGTTCCTCCTGAACAATTTTCTTGATCGTGTACTGCCGCTCTCGTTTCTTGGACATGTTTCGTAACTCTCCATCTTCTTGCTAACTATTCAAAATCTTTTTGTTTGCAAGGCTCCGGGCCCATTTTAAGCCGAGGCTTTGAGCACAGCCTGTGCTGCAGCCAGTCGTGCAATGGGTACGCGAAACGGAGAACAACTCACGTAGTTCATACCCAACTGGTGACAAAATTCCACCGAAGCAGGTTCTCCACCGTGTTCACCGCAAATGCCCACTTTTAATTTGGGACGCGTTTGTCGGCCCTGCTGAATACCCCATTCCATTAATTTCCCCACCCCTTCAAAATCGATGCGCGCAAAAGGATCGTAGGGCAAAATTTTATGCTCCAAGTAAAAGGGCAGAAATTTACCGGCATCGTCGCGGGACATTCCAAAGGTTGTCTGAGTAAGGTCGTTGGTCCCAAAGCTGAAGAATTCAGCGGCCTGGGCAATGCGGGCTGCGGTGACCGCCGCCCTGGGGATTTCGATCATGGTACCGACCAGGTAATTCACCTGGAAACCGTATCGCTCAAACACCTCTTTGGCCACTCGACGTACCACCTCTTCCTGAGCCTCCAGTTCACGGACTTCAGAAACCAGAGGAATCATGATTTCAGGTTTAACATCTAGTCCTTCCTTTTTCACTTCACAGGCTGCCTCCAGAATCGCCCGAGCCTGCATTTCGGTAATCTCAGGAAACGTGATGCCCAGGCGGCACCCGCGGTGCCCTAGCATGGGGTTAAATTCACGCAGCGCTTCCAGCCGGGCCCGGATCTTGTGCTCCGAAATGCCCAGCTGTTCAGCCAGCTCCTGAATTTCCTGGTCGGTGTGGGGCAGAAATTCGTGAAGAGGGGGGTCCAAGGTGCGGATGGTTACCGGGCGATCCCGCATGACCCGAAAAATCTCGATAAAATCCTGCCGCTGCATGGGAAGCAGCTTGTCCAGCGCAGCCTTGCGCTCCTCAACGGTATCGGCCAGAATCATTTCCCGCATGGCCAGAATGCGATTCCCGCCGAAGAACATGTGTTCGGTTCGGCACAGGCCAATGCCCTCGGCACCAAATGCAATGGCCACCCGAGCCTGATCCGGTTGATCGGCATTGGTCCTTACCCCCAACCGGCGGTATTGGTCAGCCCAACTCATCATTTTTTGGTACACATGGAAAATTTTCGAGGCTTCCGGTTTCAAGGATTTCTCGATCAGCACCTGGATTACCTCGGAAGGCCTGGTCTGGAGTTTACCTTCGATGACCTCGCCGGTAGTGCCATCCAACGAAATCCAGTCACCTTCCTTAATGGTATGGTTGCCCACCCGAAACTGACGTGCCTTGTAGTCGATTTCAATTTCGCCGGCACCCACCACACACACTTTACCCATTTGCCGGCCCACCAGGGCGGCATGGGAGGTCATGCCCCCGCGGGCGGTTAAAATGCCCTCGGCAGCGTGCATGCCCTTAATGTCTTCCGGACTGGTTTCGATGCGAACCAGAATAACTCGCTCCCCCTTTTCCTTCCAGGCCACGGCATCCGAAGCGTTAAAGACCACCCGGCCAGTTGCGGCACCAGGCCCCGCATTCAGGCCGCGGGTAAGTAAGCGACCACTCCGAACGGCTTGCTCTTTTTCCCCTGCATCGAATACAGGACGGAGCAACTGGTTCAACTGGTCCGGCTCCACCCGCAACAGGGCCTCTTTTTCGTCAATCAAGCCCTCCTCCACCATATCCACAGCAATGCGGAAAGCTGCCAGGCCGGTGCGCTTCCCTACCCTGGTTTGCAACATCCACAATCGGCCCTGCTGAATGGTAAACTCCATGTCCTGCATGTCCCGATAATGGCGCTCCAACTTGTCGGCGATGGTTTGCAGTTCCCGATACACATCGGGCATTAGTTCTCCCAACTTGCTAATGGTAATCGGCGTCCGAATACCGGCAACTACGTCCTCGCCCTGTGCATTGATGAGAAACTCGCCGTACAATTCCTTTTCACCGGTGGCTGGATTCCGAGTAAAGGCCACTCCAGTACCGGAATCCTCGCCCATGTTGCCGTACACCATGCTCTGAACGTTAACGGCCGTTCCCCACTCGTCGGGAATGTTATGAATCTGCCTATACACAATTGCACGTTCGTTATTCCAAGACCGAAACACTGCTCCGATGGCGCCCCACAGCTGATCCCGCGGATCCTCGGGGAATGGCTGGCCAGTCCGTTCCAAAATCAATTGCTTGTATTCAGCAACCAGTTCTTTTAGATCATCCGCCGTTAATTCCGTATCCAGTTGAACGCCGCGGGCCTTCTTTTTGGCTTCCAAAATGGCTTCGAACGGATCGATATCGTCCTCGCTTTCCGGCTTCATTCCCAGAACAACATCCCCGTACATGGCCACAAACCGGCGATAGCAGTCGTAGCCGAATCGAGGATTAGAGGTTTTTTTAATCAAACCCTGCACGGTTTGGTCGTTCAACCCGAGGTTGAGCACAGTATCCATCATGCCGGGCATGGAAACCCTGGCCCCGGATCGGACCGAAACCAGCAAGGGATTTTCCGGATCGCCGAACCGGGAATTCATTACCTTTTCAACATTTTTTAAGGCAGTATCGACCTGTTCGGCCAGGCCCTCCGGGTACTGGCCGTTGTGCTGGTAGTAATAGGTACACACTTCGGTGGAGATGGTAAAACCGGCGGGCACGGGTATGCCGAGGTTGGTCATTTCGGCCAGATTGGCTCCCTTCCCTCCCAACAAATCCTTCATGTCGGCTCGGCCCTCTGCCTTACCCGCTCCAAAAAAGTACACGTATTTTTTGCTCATGGCTCTACTCCTTAATCCTGGTCGTTACCTGCTCTATCCGTTATTTCAACCTTAAAAATAAGCTGAAAATATACATTTTCTTTTTCATTCTTCCAAAAGATAAAAAAGTGATTACAAAAGCAAAGAGGCAATTTTAAAGGGCTGGCCGAGGTAGGTCTTGTGGCACAGCAGTTGGTAATCCATTATTTCGCATGTATATTTAAACAATCAATAGCAAAAGGCATATGGCAAACTGTACGATCATACTGGATGCAATGGGAGGGGATCACGCCCCGGATGTGATTGTGTACGGGGCGCGACAGGCATTGGCGCGGCGAAGGGATTTAAAGCTGATTTTTGTGGGGGATAGCAATCGGTTAAAGCCTTTGCTGGAAAAGGCAGAATTGTCCCCTGCGAACTATAAGATCGTTCATACGGATCAAGTGGTTTCCATGGACGAAGTTCCCCGTGCCGCTTTGCAGTACAAGCCTCGTGCCTCGGTGCTGTTAGCAGCCGAGCTCTTAGCACGAGACCAGGGCGATGTAATGCTGAGTGCCGGAAACACCGGCGCCACCATTTTGGCTTGCTCCCAAAAAATCGAACGGCTACCAGGCGTGGAACGCAGCGCTCTGGCCGCTGTATTGCCTTCCATGCGACAGCGTCCCCAGGATCCCGGGAAGACCATGATGCTGGATGTAGGCGCCACCCTTCACTGTACCAGCAATCAATTGGTTAGTTTTGCTATTATGGGAACCCATTACTTTCGGGAAGTGCTGGGGTTTACCCAGCCTAGAGTCGGTTTGCTTAACATCGGAGAAGAGGACACCAAAGGTCACCAAATTCTTGTGGAAACCAATGCCCGTCTGCGTCGGCTGGGCGGGATTCAGTTTGTGGGAAATGTGGAAGGTAAGGATATCATGCGTGGTCTAGCCGAGGTAGTGGTGACCGAAGGCTATGTGGGTAACATTGTGTTGAAAAGCATGGAGGGACTCGCTGAGAACGCCATAGAAATGATTCGTAAAATCTGGCAACATAGCGTATTTTACAAACTGGGTCTGCTTTTGCTTTCGCCTGCCATTAAGCGCATTAAGAGGCGGGTCGATTATACCGAATACGGTGGGGCACCTATTTTGGGCTTTAAAAAGCTGATCTTTAAAGCACACGGCAGGTCTAATGAAAAGGCCATTGGGAACGCCATCCTGGTGAGTGCCTCGGCAGTGGAGCACGACCTGGTGGGCAAAATCAGCCAGGCCGTGGAAGAGAGTCTGCTGCCCCTGACCAAATAACAATGGGCTTTCCGGGCACCGGCTTCATTGGCTTATCGTTGACTTTGGCTAAGGGAGCCGTTAAAATTTGTGCTTTGGCTTAATAGAAACTAAGCGTTAACAAACCATTCACAGTCACTGGCGAGGAAAAAATGAGTGTGGTCAACGAACAGTTTATTCAGTCCATTCTGGAAAAAATCAAACACCCCCAATACAACCAGTCCATTCTTTCGTTCGGCTACGTCAAGAAGATCAGTCTTCAGGGCAAACGGGTGAGCATTATGTTGGATTTTCGCGGCGCGCCAGCAGAGATCAAAAAAACGGTAAAGGCCAGGATCGAGGAAACCCTGAAGCAGGCATTGCCGGAGCACATAGTACTGCTGGCCGAAGCGAGTCCAACCTTGCAGGTAGCTGGTCAAAAAACCAGTGCCAGCCCCGATCCGTGGGCGGGCCGGGCGCCAATCCCGGGAGTGAAACATGTCCTGGCCGTGGCCTCCGGTAAGGGAGGCGTGGGTAAATCCACCGTGGCCACCAACCTGGCGCTGGCTTTTCAGCAAATGGGCTACCAGGTGGGGCTGATGGACAGCGACATTTACGGGCCCAGTGTTCAGATTATGATGGGCGTGACCGACCGGCCGCGTGTTTCCGAGCAACAAAAACTGATCCCTGTGGAACGCTTCGGCATTAAAATGATGTCCATGGGTTTTTTGCTGGATAAAGAAGTGCCGGTCATCTGGCGAGGGCCCATGGTGATGAAGGCCGTTACCCAGTTTTTACAGGATGTTGAATGGGGTGACCTGGATTTGCTGGTCATCGACCTGCCCCCAGGCACCGGCGACGCGCAACTTACCCTGGTCCAACGCACCCCCCTGACTGGCGCCGTGATTGTAACCACCCCACAAGAAGTTGCAGTGGTAGATGCCCGCCGGGGATTTCACATGTTTGAGAAAGTACACACCCGCGTGTTTGGAATTGTAGAGAACATGGCCTACTTCCAGTGTCCGAAATGCGGGGAACAGTATTACATTTTTGGCAAAGGTGGAGGCAGCCGTGCAGCCTACGAACTGGGTGTCCCCTTTCTGGGAGAAATTCCCATTGAACCGGAAGTGACCGAGGGTGGGGATCGGGGTGAACCGATATTGATTCGCCAACCGGAGGGAGAAATCGCACAATCTTTTCGGCAAATTGCTCAGAAACTGGTTGCTACCGGGTTAATGGAGTAGGTGGTAGAACAAAAACCGCCTGCTAAAATTTGTAAATCAGGCCAATGCTGAAAACAGTGTTGTTGCTATCGTTATTGCTTTTTTCCCGGTCCAGATCGTTGGTATAGTTGACAAAAAATTGAAGCTGCCATCGTTGCTGAATGGGAATCCAGGCGAAACCACTGATCGAGTGGACCAGGCGGTTGGAATAAAATGTGTCGAAAATGGACGTTTCCGCATTGGGGAAATCGCGCCATTCCACCTCGTAGGTTAGGTTCAGCATCCTTCCGGTTAAATTCATGACCTCTGCTTCGGCTACAACGCCGCGGGCAACAAAATTACCCTGTTGCACAAAATGACGACTTGCTTCTGCGTGGGCACTGAAGGTTTGTTTTTCGCCGACCATGCCTAATCCGAAAGATTTAAAATCCTCAATATAATATTTCACCAGCGTCCGAATTTTACCGTGGCCGAAATCGGGACTAACCTCGGAGGGCTCCTCGTGCCAGCGCTGCTCGTACTCCACTTCCGCTGCTACCCCCCCATTGCCCGTCAGCGGCAACTCGGCCTGGAGTGCCGGCCGCACGGCGAAATAGCGATTGCGGTACCGATCTCCGTTCAGGCGCGATTCAAAACGGCGATAGGCAACGTCCACCTCTGCTTCGAAGTTGCGATTAAAACCGCCGTAGTAACGGTAATAAGCTCTACTGGCAATTTGTTGATAGGTCTGGCCCAGGACCTGATCTTCCTGGTAAAATTCCGGCGTCAGTTCCAGGCCCAGCTGCTGGTCGAACCCAATATGGTGCTCCATGGCTAACAAAACCGATCCAGCCCAGAGGTTTCCGTAAATGGAATCTGCGCTGGTGGAAAGGGTCCACTTTCGCCGCAATTGCGCGTCCA